>JACRNN010000244.1 GCA_016234955.1 Deltaproteobacteria bacterium
ATCAGAGCGGGTCCCATCAGATATAGAAGAACATGAAGGTAATGACCGCGTCCATGACAAAGACGAGCCTCAGGCTCCCTATGACCGCGTTTGTCGTCTCCTGCGGTATCCGGGTGATGGACTTTTCAACCATGAGCCCGTGCGCGGAGCATACGACGCCTATTATAAGCCCGAAGAGCACGCTCTTCAAGAGCGAAGCTCCGACCTCAAGAAAGCCCATCGACTCCAGGACGCTCGAAATATAGACCGGGAAGGCCACCCTCTTGCCGAACCCGGCCAGCAGGTACCCGCCTAATATCGTCACGGTCTCGAAGTAGAACGTCAGGACAAAAACGCTTACGGCGGTCCCTATGACCCTCGGCATGACGAGATAGCGCACCGGGTCTATGCCCATGACCTCGAGGGCGGTTATCTCCCTCGATATCCTCATGGACCCGAGCTCGGCGGCGATGGCCGTGCCGCTCCGCGCTATCACGATGACCGAGGCGAATACCGGGCCCAGCTCCCTGACGACGACCCATACCAGCACCTCACCTATCATGTGCTCCCCGCCGACCTTCGGCAGGATGGACAGGGACTGCGTGACTATCACAAGGCCCAGGATGACGGCTATCCAGGAGATTATCGGTATCGCCTGAAAACCCGTAAAGTATATCTGTTTCAGGAGCACGTCGGCGGCGGCCCGGTTCCGCCGGAACCTGAAGACAAACGAGCCGAGCGAAACGACGGCTATCCTCCAGAACGAATGGAGGAGCACCGCCCGTCCGATGACTTTATGCCCCAGGTACCGCAGCGCCCTTTTGACCATCAGGACTATCCCTTAAACAAACTACCCCGCATGGCGGCTGCGGGGTATGGTTTTTGGCGTTCTGTATCCCCAAGGGTTCTCAAGCCCCTAAGGGGTTCATATCTTTAGCGTTCCGGCCCCCCAGGGGGTTCATACTCCCATGAGGGTTCATTTTTCGGCATTCCGACGGCCCGCTGAATATCAGAAGTCCGCCCTCATCATCACGTACGGGCCTTTGAGCGAAAAATCCCCCTTGTTGTCGCTGTCCTCGACGTGGAGCTTGAATATCCTATAGCCGGCGGAGACGACGACAAACGGCGCCGGCTTTATGTTGACCCCGGCCTCGGCGTCGTAGAGGTAGGCCTTCTTGCCGAGCGTTATGCCGGTGACCTCGCCGCCCACGCTGAGCAGGAACGGCAACCCGACCTGTCCGGCGACGCCGATGGTCGGTATCGGGGCCCTCAAGCTCTTCTTCTCATCGAGGCCGAGCGAGCTTGCGGCAAGCTTGGCATTGCCGCTGAAGTACTTGGCCTCGAATATCACTCCGAGGCGGTTGTCGAGCGTGTCTATGAAGTCGTACTCGTAGGCGAGGCGGTGGTAGTCGAGCTTCACGTCCGTATCGACCCTGGCCGTAGCCGAGTATGTCTGCCCGTTGAAGGTGACGGAGCTCGTGAGCGTCTTTGAGCCGGACCATTTAAGAGGCGCAAACCCGTACCTTATCCTGTGCTTGCCAAGCTCAAGGGTGATCCTGCCGTCGAAGAAGCCCTTCTTGTCGTCTATTCCCAGGTCGTTGGCGAAGTCGATATTTGTCCCGGTTACGCCGCCGCTTGAGACCTTTGCCGTTGCGTTCAAGTCCGTGAACCAGTACCTGCCTTCAATATCCACTACCGCCCATGCCCTGGAGCCCGCGAGTACGACGGCGAAAAAAACGGCCATGACAACGACGTTCCTTATCACGCTCTTCACCTATGGATACCTCCTTTTTTTAGCGGCCCTGTCCCTGCGGGGCTATTCGCCCCCCGGCGGCCATCGCCTACCTGAGCACGAAAACGACCTTTGCGCCCTCGAGGAAGTTATTGGACTGGTTTGAGGAGAATACCGCGCTCGCGTCCTCGGGCCCGAGCTCGACGTCCGTGGACTTCACCACACCCCCGGCCTTGACCACCAGCGGGTTCGAGGAGCCCCTCTCCCCGAGAAGCGCCTTTGCCTTGCCCACGTCGTTGGTGTATTCGGCCGCGCCCCTCTCCACGAGTATATTCTGGGCCACCTTGGTCGGGTCGTATATTATCTCGCCGTTTTTGGCGAGCACCCTGTTTATGAGCGCGGGCTTGAAGGGCTTCTCCCTCACGTCGAGTATGAGCCCGTCGTAATTCCTGGCCTGCGCCTGCTGAGGCGGCTCCACCGGGGCCATCGGCTGATAGGGCTGGTACTGGGGGATGGGCATGACCGGAATGACCTGCGGCAGAAGCGTCGCCAGAACCCCGTTAGGCCCTGTCATCGGGACGGAGACGTACACCCCGGCCATCTCGCTCATCGGGTCGTAGACCTCCTTTATGACCTGGGCGCCCTTGACTATCCCCTCGACGCCGGCGCGGATGGCGTCGGACTCCACGGCGGCGTCAACCACCCTGGTCTCTCCGCTTACGGCCACGCCGTTGATTATCTCGGCAATCTCACGGAGCGCTATCACCTTGGCCGCCCTCAGGGCCATTATCCTTTTCTGGGCCGCCGAGAGCGTCTTGTTCGGCGGGGCCGCGCCCTCGCCCTTGACCACGATGGAGCCGGTCATAAACGCCTGCCTGGGGTCTGTCACCAACTGCGGCATCCCCTGCTGCATCTCGGCCCGCACAAGGCCGGACAGGAGCAGGACAAAAACGAAGGGTATGAAAGAGAGGAACTTCTTCATCAAAGCCTCCTTGGTATTATATATTAAAGGGAGTTTCATTTTACACGGCGCGCCTTGCGGCTCCGTCAACCGCCGCCCGGACCCGTTGGATCAGTATATGTTAAGCCTCTGCCTGAGCACCCTTATGGCAAGCAACGCCTCCGCGCCGTCCACCGTATCGTCGGGCCTGAACTCGCCGGAGAGCTCGGTCTCCATCAGGTTCCTCGTCGTCACGTTCATGATGGCGTTGTACCAGGCCGACGTCGGCTGGACGTCCGGGAACGGCGACTTGCCGTGCCCGAGGAACGCCGAGGCCATCGCCTCGTCCCCGGTGAGCTTTATGAGGACGTCCTCGAGCACAAGGGCGAACTCCTTCCTTGATACTGGCGCATCGGGCCTGAAGAGATACGCCTTCGTCGTATTGTCATACGTCGGCTCAAGCCCCCTCACCCCCCACTTCATCATGGCGAGCGCCTCTTCCTTGAACTGGCTCCCCAGCACGTCGGCGGGCGTGAACTCCGGCTTCATCTTATCTACCGCCGATTTGACCGGTATCCTGCCAGCGAAGAGCTTCTCTATCTTGACCTCGTCCACCAGGAGCGCCGCCATGTCCCCCCTCGTCACCGAGTCCTTTACGGCGATCTCCCTGCCGACGTCCCCGAGCGTTATGCCGCCGATGGCGCGCACTATCTTGTCGGTCTTTTTCCAGCCCCTGTCCGCAGGCTCGTTCCACTTGCCCTCGCGCCTAACGCTCAGGACCGCGCCGAAGGAATCACGCGCCTTCTGGAACTCCCTGCCGTCGAGATAGGCTATTCCCATGAAGTACGTGGCCGCCTCTTTCCCGTCATAGTAGATGAGCTTCCTGTCGTCGGTCTTGAGCTTCATCGCCTTCGCGTAGTCGCTCTCAACGCCGGAGAGCCACTTCTTCGGCTTCAATACGGTATGCACCCTCATAGAGGCGACGCGGTACGCGAACTCGTCCTCCGGGGTCTGGGCCGACTTGTACGCGGACTTCAGGCGCTCGAAGGCCCTGTCGTAGTCGACCTTGCGATACCCCTCGTTCTTCTCTCCAGCGGCCTTCACGGCCTCCACCATCGCAAGGCCCGAATGGGCGGGCGAGTAGCCTTCCTCGCAGAATAGCGCCCTGTCGAACTTCGCGGCGGCGTCCGCTATCTTATTCTTCTCCAATAGCTCCATGCCCCGCAGGTAGTGGTGCTGAGGGTTGTCCTCGGGCGCTACGCACCTAAGGGCCGGCTTCGCGCAGCCGTAGAACATAAGTAAGAGTCCCATCAAAGGGACGAGCATGTTCAAACGCCTTCTCATATTGTCCTCCTATTTTACGACCTTTACGACGTCCCCTACCGCGAAGCCTACGCCCGACCTCACGGTGGCGTCCGATATCCTGTCACTCTCGTGGGTCGTCAGCATTATCTCCCCAATCTTTTTCTCGCGCTTGCCTATCACCCTGCCGGTATCAGGGTCGACGAGGTCGGCGCCGGGCCTGAAGACCCCGAAAACCGCGCCCGGCTCTATCTTGCTCTTCGTGCCTGCCCTAATTATAACAGTGCCGCCGTCAATGGCAACTATCCTGCTCTGGAAGGGGATGGAGTTGAGCTTCTCCACCATCCTGGTCATGGCCTTGGTGAGCGCGTCACGGAGCGCCCCCTCGCGCAGTCCCACGTCAGCGGTGGAGCGCGAGCCGAAACCCAGTACCCCGCCCGTCTTCTTCCTGTACTCGCCCATCCCTGACTCGGCAAGGAGCGTCTTACCCGTCGCTATATCGACGAGGGCGTAGTCCACCTGCACCCTGGCGACCTGGGTCTTGCTCTGCGCGATAAGCACGTCCGAGGCCTCCTCCAGCTCCGAGTACGACGTGACCGCCCCGGAAATTCTAAAGTCGACCGACTCAAAGCCCTCGGAAGCGACCTTCTTCCCGGTCTTCAGCGCCCCGGTCTGCTGTAGGGCGATGATCCTCTCCTGCTCCCTCATCTCGGATTCGGTAAGGGAGATAGGCTCAAGCCCCGACTTCTTCACTATCGTCCTCAGGATATCGGTGGCCGCTTCGCCCACCCCGATCACCCTGCTCGGGGTCCTGTTGGCGAAGGTCAATATCGCTATGTTGTACTGCGGCCCGTTGTACCTGACGCCCTCCTCCTCGAGCTTCTGCGTCTGCCCGGTGATACTCACGTCCTCACGCACCGCGCCGGTAGTCGTCGGCGTGCAGGAGGTCAGCATGAAGGCGGCCCCTCCGGCGGCTATGAACATGCATAGCGAGCGCATTCCCCGCACCAAGCTGCGGGGTCGAGCGAGCGAATCGGATATGGATATTTCCTTACATGTCGAAGATTCCCGCGGAAAAGCCGCGGGGAACTTCAACGGGACGGCCTTCAGTACCGGCCCGGCGACAAGGTCTCTCAATCTCATATAAACCCTCCGTTTTCGTGTTTTGATATGCCCGTATCTAACAGATTGCTGAAAAACTCAAAACCAAGTCATTGCGAGCCCTTCGCTTTGTCATTCTGAGCGCAGCGAAGAATCTCGTTCTTTCGCTCAGGACAGGCTCCGCGAAGCAACCTCATCTTTAGGCAAATCAAGCACTTGGAGATTGCTTCGTCGCTGGAATCGCTCCTCGCAATGACGATTAAGGACTTTTTCCGCAACCTGCTATAATATTTCCATCCGGCATATTATAGCGCGGCAACTTTTCCGGGGCTTGCCCCGGAAAACCCGCCTATCTCTCCCCGGCGAAGATATCCATCATGGACTCGGCCCTGGTGTAGTCGTCCGATATCCTGAAGAGCGCCTCTGGAGGGGATACGAGCCTCACGTTCTTAATCTCCATGACTACCCTCACGCCCTGTTCTTCGGACTCGTACCTTATCAGGAAGCCGCCCAGGTCCCTGGCCTCCCAGGAGGTCCCGTTGTGCACGGAGCCGTCGTTCGCCGTTATCCTGACCGCGTATTTAACGCACCTGTGGCCGTCTATGGTCTCTTCCCCGATCCTCTTCCTCTCAATCCTGACATCCTCTCCGCGCGCGTGCACAAGCCCTTTTTCCAGGTATATCTTCATCTCCGGGTACAGGATGTATGCCTTCTTCTCCGGCCCGTGCTCTATGAAGGATACCCGGGCCATCTTCAAGGCATACGGGTCATCGGTCTTTATCGCGGAGGTCATGTCCATGTCGCTTCTGAACCTCATGCCGCGCTTGTATAATTTGCCCGTGGTGACGAACTCACGGCCCTTCTCCGCGCTGAAGCTCGACATGATCATATCGGCGGTGAAGTCCCTCTTGCCGAAGTCGAAGTAGGCGGGCAGGGCCATGTCCGGCATCTCGATCCTGGGCATGGGCGGCATCGGGCCCGGCGCGTAGGGCGGCGGAGGAGCGCCGCGGCGGAAAGCGCCGGGGCCCGCCGGGAAGCGCGAGAAGAGGATATTTATGAGGGTTTCGGACTCATGCTTCAAGTGTACGCCGAGGGCCTTTGTGACAAGCTTTTCCCCGAGAGAGAGCATCGCCGCGTCGCTTATGGACTTTTCCTGCTCCCTGCCCAGGAGCCGCCACTCGGTCAGCCCCGGCATCTCGTTTATTCCCTTGATGGACTTGAAAGGCTCGAGCCCCTCGCGCGCGTCCTGGAGATTCCTTACAGCGCCGACCCCGGCGCCCAGGAGCCCGCCGCTGGAGATCTCCTGCTTCACCCCGAGGCCGCCGGCCCATATTGTCCTGCCGGTCTTCGTATCGACGAGCCTGAAGCCGGCCCTCACCTTCTTGACGTTATAGACGCCAGCGGTGACGGTCTCGAAGTTCAGGAGATACCCGTAGAGGACCGCGTCCACGCCGAGCTCCTCTCCGAGTTTCCGCGGCGTCGTAAGCTCAAGCTGCGCGCCGAGGGTAACGCCCATCCTGTCCCTCAATATCTGGTCGACCTCATTTATGGGCTTGACGTCGTAGTGCATATGCCTCAAGCGCTCATCGACCAGCTCCCTTACCATCTTCGGGCCGTCGACGTCGTTCGTGGCGTTATACAGCGGGAGGACGGCCACGGATTGGTAAGGGTTGCCGGGGTTTGGCGGCGGGCCCATCGCATGGAAGGCGCACCCGCCCGCAAGCAGAAGAAGCGCGAATAGGACGAATACAAGCCGCTTTCCGATCCAGTACGACGGATATCTTCTCTTCATAAACTCTGCCGTTCTCCTGTCTGTTTTACGGGGAGACTGTCGCCGTCCTCCTCCGTTGGGGTCTTTGAACATGGGATATCATCTAAGCCCGCAAAGCCAAAGCCGCGCGCCGTGCCGGGCCTCAACGCTCCTCCATCACCGCGTCTATGGTGCTCTGGGTCATGTTCGTTATCTTCAACGGGAACGAGGAGAGCCTGGAGAGGTCGTCCGCGATGTTCTGGGTCGAGGACCTGGTGTCGAGCTCGAAGACCGCCTGGTCCCCCTCAAAGCCCCTCTGGTACACGGCCTTGACGCCCTTTACCCGCGTCTTGAGCGCGTTCTTGAAGTCCGCTATCTTTTTGAAGTCCTTTATGCCGCCGAGCCGGAGCGTTACGATATTCCCGCTCTGCCACTTGGCGGCTATCTGTTCGACGAGCCTGTCCGCGGCCTCGTTTGAAGCCCTGCTGATGGCCTCCACCCCGCCGGTGACGTCGGATACGTGCCTGGATGTGCCGTGCCCCCTGGCCGAGGCGAGCACCGCGCCGTTATCGACCTTTATCGCCTCTACGGTTATGTCGGCTATGTATGAGCCGACCTGGCTCCCCGGCGTCCGCGGCCCTTCCTTTGCCAGGGCCTTGCCCTTGACCACTATCTCGGCGTTGAATTTTTTCCCTATCTGCCTCGCACCTTCGTTGGTGAGGTCAGCCACCCTGTAGGCGTTCGATATCTCTATGCCGTCGAGCCTCCCGGAACCCTCCACCACGTTGAATCCCTTGCCTAAAAAAGCCTCCTTGAGCGCCGTCTCGGCCGCGCTCATGTCCACGGTCTCCCCCATGTACTCGCTCCCGCCCCACCACCAGAAGACGTAATGCCTGTGGCCGATGTTCTGCTCGGCGATAAGGAAGAGCACCCGCGGTTTTTCCGCCCTCGCGTAGAGGACCCCCAGGGCGTCGAGGTCGTTCTTGAGCCCGCCTATGGCCACGGTCGCGCGCACCGTGACCTGGTAGAGCCCCTGCGACTGGGTCTCGTTCAGTACGGAGTAGCCCTTGATGTACCCCTGGGTCTTTGTGTAGACGTTGTCATTGAGCACCTGGAAGTTCTCCACGACCGTCTCGGCGGAGACGAGCGTGCCCACGGCCTGCTCAACGGCCTTTCTGAGGGCGTCCTCTATGGCGGCGTCCCTTACTATGGCGGCGTTGGCCCCGCTGAATGGGGCATATCCGGCGGCGTCTATGGTCTTTACCGCGGGTTCAGGTGTTTGGGCGAGGGCACAGTTCAAAGGGGCGAGGAAGAACGTCAAGACGAAGCATATAAGGGTAGCCGCCGCCATCACAAGAGAACGCGGCGCCACCCCGGGCGTCCCATCGATAAGACCCATGATATCCTCCTGCTTTCAGACCGGGGGCCCGGCTTTTAGCGTATGCGTCCGCTCCGGGCGTAAAGGGATTTAACGTACGGAAGAGGACTGCGTTTGAGCCTGAGGCTACGTTGCTTGAATACACGGCTATGAAAATTATCGTGATAAGCAAGCAAGGGCGGGTCACACCCGCCGAATGGTTGTCTGACATCCGGCGGGTTACGGCTTACACCTAACCCGCCCTACAGGACTATGGATGCATGAGTCTCATTAGATAACGGTCAGATTGTCAAGTCCTATATAACACAGTTCTTCCCCCAAGTACAAACAATAAAAAGGGGCTGTAGCGCGGCGGGAATATGGGGTAAAAAAAGGGGTTTTCAAGTTGGGCAGGAAGGCTCACGGTAACATCGGTGGGCGGGCGGCACAGCTCCGGGGCTTAATCCGCGGCAAAGTCCCTTTTTACCCGCTCCATCGCCTCCGGGTTGAAGAGGAGCTCTATGGCGGTAAGGCCCAGGGCCTTTACACCCTCCATGAGCGCCCTGTGGCCGTCCCCGGTTATGGTGGCGTTTGCGAACTCCGTGGTGTGGATGTTTATCCCCTCCCTTATCGGGACGTGCGGATGGATGGTGGGGACTATCTGCGAGACGTTGCCTATGTCGGAAGAGCCGACGTTTTTCTCCGGCGGTTGCGGGTCTTCCTTGAGGCTCAAGGCAACGAGGGACCCCCGGTAGACGGCGGCGAAGGCCTCGTTTATCTTCATCGGGGCGTTCAGGTCCCCCTCTTCTTCGACCTCAACGGTGCATCCGGTGGCGATAGCGGCCCCCTCGGCGCAGTTGGAGACCCTCTTCTTGACCGATTCAAGCTCCTTGAGGTCATTGGCCCTTACGTAGAAGGACGCCCGCGCTAACTCCGGGATTATGTTCGGGGCCTTGCCGCCCTCGGTTATTATGCCGTGCACCCTGACGTCGCTCCTCAACTGCTGTCTCAGGGCGCTTATCGCGTTAAAGGTCTGTATGACGGCGTCCAGGGCGTTTATACCCTCCTCCGGATACGCCGAGGCGTGGCTTGATCTGCCCCGGAAGGTGAAGTTGAGCCTTATGAGGCCGAGGAAGTGCTTGACTACCGTCCTCCTCGAAGAGCCGTGCACCATCATCGCGGCGTCGACCCCATCGAACACCCCGGCCTTTATCATCTCTATCTTGCCCCTGCCGAGCTCCTCCGCCGGGGTGCCGAGCACCAGGAGCGTCCCCTTACCGGGCAAGAGATGCCTTTTCAAGACAACTGAAAGGGCCGCGCCCGCGCCGATAGAGGCTACCCCTGCGATATTGTGGCCGCAACCGTGGCCTATGCCGGGCAGGGCGTCCATCTCCGCTAAAAGCGCCACTACCGGACGGCCCGAACCCAGTACGGCTGAAAAAGCGGTATCCATCCCCGCGACCCCGGCCTCAACCGAGAAGCCGGCGGAGTTGAGGAACTCTTGCATCGAGGCCGAGGTCCTTACCTCCTTGAGCCCCACCTCCGGGTTGCGGTAGAAGTCGTCGCTCAGACGCGTCAGCCTCTGAGATACGGCCTCGGCCTCCCTCAGGAATCCGGTTTTTATCATGGAAAGGTCTTGCATAATTGAAAGAAAGCACTACTTCGCTCTGTCATTCTGAGCGTAGCGAAGAATCTCGCTTTTTCACTCAGGATAAACTTCGCGAAGAATCTCGTCTTTAAGAAAATCAGGATACGAGATTCTTCGGTCGCTTCGCTCTCTCAGAATGACAACAAAACATAATTTTTCAGATGTTCCCTAACTCTGGCCCTTCATCGCCTCTATCAGTATCCGCGCCACCTCCGGCCTGCTGAACTCGGACGGCGGGCATACCCCGCCTCTGAGCATCTCCCTCACCTTTGTGCCGGATAGTATGATGTGGCTCGAAGAGTCGTGCGGGCAGGTCTTGTACGAGGCCATGCCGCCGCAACTCTTGCAGAAGAAGGTGTAGTCGAAGAACATCGGGGTTATCCCTATGGAGGCCGGGTCGAACTCGTCGAATATGTACTGGGCGTCGAACGTCCCGTAGTAGCTCCCCACGCCCGCGTGGTCCCTGCCGACGATGAAGTGGGTGCAGCCGTAGTTCTTCCTTATGAGGGCGTGGAATATCGCCTCCTTGGGCCCCGCGTACCTCATGGCCGCCGGGTTCACGACGAGGGCGACCCTATCGGCCGGATAGTAGTTATCTATGAGGGCCTTGTAGCACCGCATCCGGACGGAGGCCGGGATGTCGTCACCCTTTGTCTCTCCGACGAGCGGGTGTATGAGGATGCCGTCCACCACCTCGAGCGCGCACTTCTGTATGTACTCGTGCGCCCTGTGTATCGGGTTCCTGGTCTGGAACCCCACCACCCTCTTCCACCCCTTCTCCCTGAAGAGCCGCCGGGTCTCCACGGGGTCGAGGCGCTGGTCGTTGAACTCCGCGTGGACCGGCCTCTTGATTACGGAGACCTTGCCGCCCAGGAGCATCTCCCCCATCTCGTAGACCTTCTTTACGCCGGGGTGGGCGTCTTCCGCCGTGCCGTAGACCTGGAGAGCCTCCTTTTCCTTGTCGTGTCCGAATATCTCCTCTATGCAGAGTATGGCCAGGACGCCGCCGTCACCGTCCGTCAGCGCGACCTCCATCCCCTCCTTGAGGCCCCCGGCCTCCCCGGATGAGACGGACAGGGTGATGGGGATGGTCCATACCGCCCCGCCCGTTAGCGTCATCGTGTCCATGACGCAGTGATAGTCCTCCCTGCACATGAAGCCCTCGAGAGGGCTGAAGGCGCCGATGGCTATCATCTCCAGATCGGATATCTCCCTGTCTGTAAGCTCTATCTTTTTAAGCTCCTTCGCCCTCTTCTCGGCGTCGATACGCTCCTTGCCTTCCAGCATCCTGTTGATGAGCCTGCCGCCGTGCGCGGCGATAAGTCCTTCCACCTCGATACCTCCGGATATTTCATGAATTTTTTTTGAACATGCATAGCGAGCGCCCAGCCCGCAGCTTGGCTATCGGGGTTAAGCGAACGAATCGGATATGGATACTTCCGTACATGTCGAAGATTCCCCGCGGCAATGCTTGCGGGCCGGGACGCTCGCCATGCGTTTTCAGATGCTACTTATGCAGGCCGCACTCGGTCTTCTGGAAGCCCGCCCACCTGCCGGCCCTCGGGTCTTCCCCGGGCATGACCGGCTTGGTGCACGGCTCGCAGCCGATAGAGGGGTAGTTCCTGTCGTGCAGGACGTTATAGGGGACGTTGTTCTTCCTTATGTAATTCCATACGTCGTCGGAGGTCCACGCCACGAGCGGGTTGACCTTCACGAGCTTGAACTTGGCGTCCCATCCTACAACCGGAGAGTTGGCCCTGGTCGGGGCCTGGTCCCTTCTTATGCCGGTTATCCAGCACCGCAGGCCCGAGAGCGCCTCGGCGAGCGGGAGCATCTTCCTTATGTTGCAGCATTTGTCCGGCTCCCTCTTCCACAGCTCTTCCCCGAATTCCTTCGCCATCTCCTCGATGGTCGTCTTCGCGCCGTACCTCTCCGGGGATATCCCGTACTTTTCAATGAGCCTGTCCTTGACGTCCAGGGACTCCTTGAAGAGGAGGTCGGTGTCGAGGTAGAATATCCGCGCCTTCGGGTTTATCTTGAAGAGCATGTCGACAAGGGCTACATCCTCCGGCCCGAAGCTGCACGCCAGCGATATCTCCTCCCTGCTGAAATTATCGACGGCCCACCTGACCGCCTCTGCCGGGTCCTTGCCCTCCAGGCCGTCGCTTACCTTCTTAAGCTCTTCTTCGGTCCATACTTTTGACATGGTTTTCTCCTCCGGGATCGTAGTGGTTTACAGGCCGCTGAAAAAGCCCCATCTGCGGCGGCATCTGGAACTTTTTGATCAACCTGACGTGAATTTGGCGTTTTTACAAATATAGTTGTTTAACAGCCTAAACGAGCGAACCCCCGCGCCCTGACTCAAGGGGGCCCGATCCAATGTCTTGTCGTATCTTTATATAATGACACAGATACGGGTCCTATTTCAACAAGCATAGCGAGCGGATGCCCCGCGGCAAGGCTCGCGGGGAATTTTAATGTTTCCTCCGGGTATAATTCCTCGAAGCTTGCTTCGCAAGCTATGAACGTAAATCTCTTCGGATACCCCGGAGCTTGCTCCGGGGTGGTTCATCTATTCTTCCGCGAACAGCACGACCTCGCACGGGGCCGCGGCCGCCACCTCGTCGGCGAGCGACCTTGAGAAGTACTTCAAGAGCGTCTTTTTCTTCCTCTTCACCAGCACCGCGACATGGGCGTCCCTTCTCTTTATCATCTGGAGGACCCTGTCGACGAACTCGCCCTGCTCCATCACCGGGTCGAAGTCGACCCCGGCCTCCATCGCCTTTATCTGCACGCGGCCGAGCTCTTCATACCCCCGCTGCCTGTACTCCTTCATTATGGCCTCGGAAAGCTCGGTGGATGGCCGGTCCCCTATGAAGCCGATGTCGGAGAAGGTGTCGAAGACCTCGTTCGCCAGGCCGGACTCTATTATGTATAGGGCGACAAGGCAGGCGCCGTCTTTGCGCGCCCTCTCCACGGCGAAACCTACGGCCGCATCCGACGTGCCCGAGGTGGAGAGGACAAGCAGGACGTTTTTCTTCATTTCACGTACCCCATTCCTATGAGCGGCCAGTAGAACGCCGCGACGAGGTTGAATACCACCCATGCCGTTACGCACATGATGA
>JACRNN010000246.1 GCA_016234955.1 Deltaproteobacteria bacterium
AAAGCGAAGAATCTCAACGTCTATAAAATCAATAAGTTACGAGATTCTTCGGTCGCGGAGTTTACACTGAACGTAGTGAACGTGCTTCCTCAGAATGACAGAAAAACATAATTAATCAGAGCTTCCTTAATCAGAGCTTCCATAACCGATAACTGCTCTTTGCGTCGGAGGTCTTTTTGACAGGCAAGCTCTCGGCATACAAAAATATAGTCCTGACGGCGCTCCTATCGTTTGCGATATTCTACCCAGGCGTTTGTCTGCCCGGCGGAACCCCTGCGGCCGCACCCGTCCAGCAGTCTTTACCAAAGGCGGCGAATATCGCCGACGCCTTTGTCAACGAGGAACTCTCCTACAGCATAGGGTTCTGGCTCTTCGAGGGCGTTGCGTTCGGCAAGGTATCGCTCAAGAAGGGTGAGAACGGGGATTATACGGCCACACTCACGGCGCATACCGCCGGGGCGCTCGACAGGATACTCTACCACAGGGAGGATACCTACGTCGCGCACTTCAGGCTGGCTGAGGGGGGCAGGAGGTTCGTGACAACGAGTTTTGATAAGACCATAGAGTCCGGGGGCAAGGTCAAAAAAAGCCTCACCACGTTCCATTACGACAGGGGGGAGATGAGCTGGAATAGCCGGGAGGAGGGCAGGGGTGAGAGGTCCGGTGTGGAGAAGTTACCGCCCGGCGTTTATTACGACGACCCTATCGGGGCGTTCTACAACTTCAGGTTCGGCGTTTACGGCCCGGTGGAAGAGGGCAGGAAGTACCAGATACCGAGCTTCCCGAAGAAGGGCGTCGTTCCGATGATACACTTGAGGATAGCCGACAGGGGGGAGTTCATGGAGGCAAATAGCAAGGAGACAGACGCCGATTACCTCTCTTACGCGACGATAGACAGGGACCTCTTCGGCTCCCAGACGGGCAATATCGAGATATACTTTACGCGGGGGATGGTCCCTGTTGAGGCGGTGGTAAAGGATCTTATATTTTTCGGGGACGTAAGGGGCACTCTGATAAAGGAGGGTAATGACCCCGCCCCCTCCGCGAACCGTTAACAAACCTCACGCGCTGATCCGCTTTCTGCTGTTCCTTATAAAGGCCGCGAATACGACAGCGGCCGTCAGCCCCATCACGCTTCCGAAGAGGAACGCGGCCTTCGCCCCCAGCCTGTCCCAGAGGACCCCGGCTATGAGGCTTGCCGGAAGGAGGGCGAGGCCCACGACCGTATGGTAGACGCCGAAGGCGGTAGCCTTGGCCTCTGCCGGGGCTATGGCGGCGAGGTAGGCGCGCTGGTTGCCTTCGCTCATGCCCTTGTATACGCCGTAGAGCGGGAGGAGGAACCATATATGGACGCTCGATGACGAGAAGGCGATGGCGGTAAAGACCGCTGAATACAAGAGGAAGCCGGCCGACACCACGGCCCGCAGGCCTATCCTGTCCGCGACAGCCCCATGGGGGCCGAAGAGACGGCGTAGACGAGGTTGAACAGGAGGTAGACGACGGGGATAAGCTCTTTCTGGACGCCTAAGTTCTTGGCCTGGAGTATGAGGAAGGCGTCCGAGAAGTTGCCGAGGGAGAATATCCCTATCACTACGAGGTATGCCCTGAACCGTCCGTCAAAGGACGAGATGGCGAGCCTTGGCGGATTGACATGGGCATGGCCCGGATGTCTTTTTTCCTTGATGAATATTATTATCAGGGCTACGGCTATGACCCCGGGTATGACCGAGGCGAGGAAGACGCGCCTTAAGTCCCCGGCGAAGAGATAGAGGAGCGCGAACGCCAGGGAGGGGCCTATCACCGCCCCCACCGTATCCATCATCCTGTGGAACCCGAAGGCGAGGCCGAGCTTTGACCTCTCGGTGGAGTCCGCTATTATGGCGTCCCTCGGCGCGGTCCTTACCCCCTTGCCGAACCTGTCGATGAACCTTGCCGTAAGGACCTCAAACCATGTCCCGGCCCCAGCGATCACCGGCCTGCTAACTACGGATATCCCATAGCCGACGGACATGAGGAGCTTTCTCTTGCCGAGCCTGTCGGAAATCCACCCGGAGAATATCTTGAGGAGCGAGGCCGTGGCCTCGGCTATACCTTCTATTACGCCCACGGCGGTCTTGGTCGCGCCGAGCACGTCCGTGAGGAAGAGCGGCACGAGCGGATATACCATCTCGGAGGAGACGTCCATGAAGAGGCTTACAAGGCCGGCGAAAAAGACGTTCCTGGCAAGCCCCCGTATGAAAGGCTTTTCGCTGTCGTCCCGCATATCGATTGTTTTAACCCAGGTTGCCCGTAATTGCAAACAGTAACGTAACAGGGCCGCAAAAAAAAGGATACAAAAAGCTTGACAACCATCCGTGAAGCCGTTATTATTTAATATTCACTACCTTTGGAGGATAATAAAGATGTACGCGGTGATAAAGACAGGCGGCAAACAGTACAAGGTGAGCCAGAACGACGTTATCAAGGTGGAGAAGCTTCCGGGTGAAGTCGGAAACACCGTTGAAATCCCGTCCGTGCTTGCAGTGGGTTATGGAGAAAGCCTCAGGGTGGGCTCTCCCACGGTGGAAGGCGCAAGCGTCGTCGCCGAGATACTCGTCCAGGACAGGGACAAGAAGATAATCATCTTCAAGAAGAAGAAAAGGAAGGGCTACGCAAAGAGGCAGGGCCACAGGCAGTCGTTTACGAGCATAAGGATACAGGAGATAAAGGCGTAGCAGAAAAAGGTTGCCAAAAAAAGCCCCCGAAGTTGTCTTTTATCATCTCTGAGATTCTTCGCGGAGTTTATCCTTAGCAAAGCGAAGGGCTCAGAATGACAGGCTAAAATAGTTTATCAACAGCCTTTTCAGTCTTACATTATCGTTTCAGGCGGTCTATAAGTTCAGGAGGTCTTTCAGTGGCGCACAAGAAGGCAGGCGGAAGTTCGAGGAACGGCAGGGACAGCAACGGCCAGAGAAGGGGCGTTAAGAGGTTCGGGGGCCAGCTCGTCTCCGCGGGCTCCATCCTCGTAAGGCAGGTCGGCACCAGGATATACCCGGGCAACAACGTGGGGCTCGGCAGGGACTTTACCCTGTTCGCCAAGATAAGCGGCGTCGTCAAGTTCGAGGACAAGGGCGAGAAAAAGTTCGTAAGCATACTTCCGCAGTAGTATCCGCGGGAACAGGCAATAGGGGGCGGAGCGTCGAGGCACAAGCCTTTGCGTGACCGCCCTTTTTTATTCTCTCTATATAATACCCCGCGGCTTGCCGCGTCATTTTAAATCTCCTCCCCCTTTCCTTGTACAGACCGGAGAGGGAGGGGGGAGGTATAAGGAGATACCCCGGCCTGACTTAGGGGTGGTTCATCCAATACTGGGAATGGTTTTTTTAGCGCCCTGAAACGCCCGATGTTCATAATCACTTGGAGGGTTCATTTTTTTAGCGTTCTGAGACGCCGGAGCTTTTCAAACCCCGGAGGGATCATTTGAGGTTCATAGACGAGGCGAAGATACACGTAAAGGCCGGGGACGGCGGAAGAGGGTGCGTAAGCTTCCGGAGGGAGAAGTACGTGCCCAAGGGCGGGCCAGACGGCGGCAACGGCGGCAGGGGGGGGGACGTGATATTCGTGGCGGACCCGCGTCTTTCAAGCCTCCTTGACTTCAGGTACAGGCGCGAATATTCAGCCGAGCGCGGCGGCCACGGCATGGGAAGCTTATGCAGCGGCAAGGACGGCATGGACTTGATGATCAAGGTCCCGGTGGGCACGGTCATAAAGGACGCCGAGACCGGCGAAGCGCTCGTTGACATGACGGAGGGCGGACAGGAGTATCTGTGCTGCAAGAGCGGGCGCGGGGGCAAGGGCAACGCCCACTTCGCCACGTCGACACACCAGACCCCGAGGTTCGCGCAACCCGGCGAGCCAGGGCAGGAGAAGGGGCTTAAGCTTGAGCTCAAGCTCTTAGCGGACGTCGGGATAATCGGTTTCCCGAACGCCGGCAAATCGACGCTGATAGCCCATATATCGGCGGCAAAGCCCAAGATAGCGGACTATCCCTTCACCACCCTCGTGCCGAATCTCGGAGTGGTGAAGTTCGGTGAGTTCGGCGGGATCGTGGTCGCGGACATACCCGGTCTTATAGAAGGGGCGCACGAGGGCAAGGGCCTGGGCACCCTGTTCCTCAAGCACATAGAGAGGACCAGGCTCTTCATACATATGCTCGACCTCTCCCCGCTCTCCAGAAGGGACCCGGTGGAGGACTACAGGATCGTAAACAACGAGCTCGAAAAGTTCAACCCGGAGCTGGCGAAAAGACCCCAGGTGATCGCGCTCAACAAGGTCGATATAACAGGCGTGGAGGAGAAGGCGGAAGAACTGTTGCAATTATTCAACGGTTTGGGTATAAAGGTGTTTCCCGTATCAGCGGCCACAGGCAAGGGGCTTAAAGACCTCGTCAACTACGTTGGCACAGAGGTGGAGCGGCTCAAGGCAGAGGGCTCAAAGATATAGTCATGACTTCAGTCTGAATATTAAATTTATCATGCAACATAATGAAAGACTTAAGAAAAAAGTTTATCAAAAAAGCGAAGCGTATAGTGGTGAAGGTCGGCAGCGCCGTCGTGGCCTCCGGTGGCGCCGGCGCGGGCGATATATTCTCACGCCTTGCCGCCGAGATCGAAGAGATAAGGCGGACGGGCAGGGACGTTGTCATCGTAAGCTCCGGGGCCATTGCCATCGGTATAGAGAAGCTCGGGCTTAAATCTCGCCCAACCTCCATCCCCGAGAGGCAGGCCGTCGCCGCGGTGGGGCAGGGGACCCTCATGTCGAGGTATGAGGCCGCGTTCTCGGAGAGGGGTGTGAGGGTGGCCCAGGTGCTCCTCACCCACGACGACCTCGGCAGCAGGAAGAGGTTCCTGAACGCGCGCAATACCCTCTTGACGCTCCTCGGTTTCGGGATAGTCCCGATAGTCAACGAGAACGACACCGTCGCTGTGGAGGAGATAAAGTTCGGCGACAACGACGAGCTATCCGCCCTGACCACGAACCTGACGGAGGCCGACCTCCTCGTCATACTCTCTGACATAGACGGCCTCTTCGATAAAGACCCTAAGAAGGAGCCGGGCGCGAGGAAGATCCCTCTTGTCGAGGACGTTGACGGCTTGAGGCTTGAGGCGTTCGCCCCTTCCGCCGGTAAGCTCGGCACGGGCGGGATAAGGTCCAAGATAGAGGCCGCGAGGAAGGCCGCCCACTTCGGGGCGGCTACGGTCATTGCAAACGGCAACATCCCGGGCATACTTACGGGGATACTCGGCGGAGACGACCACGGCACGCTCTTCCTCCCCAGGGAGGACAGGCTCACGAGCAAAAAGCACTGGATAGCCTTCTCCACGAGACCCTCGGGCAGGCTCTTCGTGGACGAGGGCGCGAAAGAGGCGGTGATAACAAGAGGCAAGAGCCTGTTGCCTTCCGGGATAAGGGACGTGGACGGGACGTTTGACGCCGGAGAGGTCGTCCACTGCGTCGATATGAAGGGGATGGAGTTCGCCAGGGGTGTCTCCAACTACAGCTCCTCGGAGATAGCGAGGATAAAGGGGCTCAAGACAAAAGAGGTGGAGGCCGCGCTCGGCTACAAGGTATATGACGAGGTCATCCACAGGGACAACCTCGTGGTGCTCTGAAGACGCGCCCTTGTCCATTAGAAAGTAGAAAGCGAGGGAGCGAACGATGGACTGCGGATCAGGCCTGGGGGGGGGGGGAGGCGTCAACAGGGCATGAAGGCCGGCTCTGCCGTTGAGGATACGGACGTAAAAGTATGCCGTAATTTCAATAGTTCCTCAATTTTTTTTAAAGGAGTGTCTTTTAAAATGTCATCTCTAAAGGGTGAGATACTGGACATAGCCATGAGGGCAAGAGCGGCCTCGTTCGAGGTGGCCAGGCTCTCAACCGCCGTAAAAAACAACGCCCTTTTGGCGATGGCCGACGGTTTGATACAGGGCGCGGAGCTTCTCAAGGAGGCCAACTCGCTTGACATAGAGGCCGCGCGCCGCAAAGAACTTTCAAAGGCCATGATAGACAGGCTCACCATCTCCGACAAGGTCATCGCCGGGATGGCGAAGGGCTTGAGGGAGGTAGTGGAGCTTCCCGACCCGGTGGGAGAGGTCACCGGCATGTGGAAGAGGCCGAACGGCTTGAGGGTCGGCAGGATGCGCATACCCATAGGGGTTATAGGCATAATCTATGAATCGAGGCCGAACGTGACCGCGGACGCGGCGGGCCTGTGCCTCAAGTCGGGCAACGCCGTAATCCTCCGGGGAGGCAGCGAGGCGATCAACTCCAACATGGCCATAGCGAGGGTCATTGTCAGGGCCTGCGAATCCTCGGGCGTGCCGGCAACAGCCATCCAGGTAGTGCCGACCGTAGAGCGCGAGGCGGTATTGGAGATGCTCAAGCTCGAGGAGTACATAGACCTGATAATCCCGAGGGGCGGGGAGGGGCTCATAAGGTTCGTCGTGGAGCACTCGAAGATACCGGTCATCAAGCACTACAAGGGCGTATGCCACATCTTCGTCGATGAGTCCGCCGGCATCGAGATGGCGCAGAGGATATGCCTGAACGCCAAGGCCCAGAGGCCAGGCGTATGCAACGCCATGGAGACTCTCCTTGTCCACAGGGGCGTTGCCGCCAGGTTCCTCCCTCCCATGCATCAGAGGTTCAAGGAGGCAGGGGTGGAGCTTCGCGGGTGTCCAAGGACCGTGGATATATTAAAGGATATAAAGAAAGCGTCCGAAGAGGATTGGGGGGCGGAATATCTCGACCTCATACTCTCGGTCAGGGTGGTTGACGGCCTTGAAGATGCTATCGCGCATATAGAGAAGTACGGCTCCCTCCATACGGAATCGATAGTGACCGGAGACTACGCCAACGCCCAGAGGTTCATAAACGAGGTCAATTCCTCCACGGTGCTGGTGAACGCGTCCACGAGGTTCTCAGACGGCTATCAGCTCGGCCTCGGCGCCGAGATTGGGATATCGACCACCAAGATACACGCCTTCGGCCCTATGGGGCTTGAGGAGCTCACTACCCGGAAGTTCATCATCTACGGCGATGGTCAGATAAGGGAATAAATTTGCGGTGGGGCGGTGTCCCGCGTAATAAACCGGACTTTACGCGGCCCAGCGCCCGGGGTCTTGAAGCTCCCCGCGGCTTTTCCGCGGGGAATCTTCGACATGTAAGGAAGTATCTATATCCGATTCGCTCGCTTGACCCCGCAAGCCTTGCCGCGGGCTGGGCGCTCGCTATGCATGTTCAGGACGCCGGGAGATGAGCCTGTCCGGGGCCCGGAACCCCGGCGTTTTTCAGAGTTTTTAAAAAAATCCGCGCCGGGTGGTTGCAAATTTTATATTTATTAAAAAGTTTTTTTCTGTTATAACTGATCCGTATGGCGGGAGAGGTCGGAGAAACTGTACGGTGGTACGGTTTTAGTGTTTCCTTCGGGTAAATCAAGCCCGGCCTGCCGCGTATAAAAAACAGATATTCTTTCGGATGCCCGCTTGCTTGCAGGCGGGCGGTTTTAATATTCTGAAACCGCCGTGATTTTTTTAGCCCAGGCGGGTTCATCAACGGCGTACCGGGCGGAGGCGTTAATGGGCGTTAAAGGCAGACTCAAGGACATGGGGCTTGTCGATATCATCCAGATATTCAACGCCGAGCGCAAGACCGTGGCCATACACCTCGGCTCAGAGATGGGCTACGGCAGGGTCTACATGCAGAACGGCAATATCGTGCATGCCGTTTACAGGGAGTTTACAGGGGCGGAGGCCTTCTATATGCTCCTTGCCTGGAAGGACGGGGAGTTCGAGGTGGAGCCGGACGCGACCGTGCCCGAACGGTCCATAAACGAGCCGCCTGAGGGGCTCATACTCGAAGGGCTGAGGAGGCTCGATGAGAGCAGGGGCAGGGGGGTCGCCGAAGGCGGGTATATCGGCGGGGACATAGAGTCGATAAGGCTCATAAACAGGCTCCTTGAATTAGGGATACTGGAGAAGATTTAGCGGGGTTTTTTAGCGTTGCCCCGGGGCTGTCGATGGACGCGCCATTCATCCGTTAAGGCCCCCGGCGGGCTCGACGAGGAAGCCGGGCGGTCAAGACGGTTTCGGCCTCAAGAGTCCGGGAGAAGGCGAAGATGCCGATGGATGTCAAGAATATAGCCGTAATAGGGGCGAACAAGGACGGCCTGCGTCTCCTGCCGCTTCTTCTGAAAGACAGGAAGAGCAGGGTCTGCATGATAGCGGACTCGAACAGGGACGCAATGCTCTTCAAGCTCAACGAGCTCGGCTACGGCATAGCCGGGAAGCACGACATAAAGCTTTCAAACGACATCGAGGATATCAAGAAGATCAAGGGCCTCGATATAATCATAAATACCCTGCAGGACCAGACGACCGAGAGGTTCCTGGAGAGCGCAGAATTCAAGGACGTCGAGAAATTGAACCCGTTGAGCACGAGGCTTTTGTGGGGGGTCAGGGCCAACGCCCCCGCGAAGGGCGAGGTTATGGACAGGGCGAACGAGCAGGCCGCTCTGCTGTCCGCGTTCCGCGAGATAGTGGACGCCGTGCGTCTTACGATAGACCGCAAGGAACTCCTTTCGGTCATACTCAAGCTCGTCACCGAATCGACGCGCGCCGAGAGGGGCTCCATCATGCTCGTATCCGAGGAGGAGGGCACGTTAAGGGTCGAGATAGCCAAGGGCATGGACGAGGAGGTCGTAAGGAAGATCCGCGTGCCCCTGGGCGAGGGGATATCCGGCAAGGTCGCCAGCGAAGGCAAACCGCGCCTCATAGCCGGCAAGGCCAAGGGGGAGGACTTCGAGCGTCCGATGGACAGGTCCGACGTCAAGAGCGCCATGAGCGTGCCGCTTGTGGTCAGCGGAGAGACCATAGGGGTCATCAACGTAAGCTCGAGCGAATCGCCCCATGCCTTCACGAGCGAGGACCTGAACTTCCTCAGCAGCATGGCCGCGCTCGCCGCGGAGGTCATCAAGAGGTCCAACGAGTACGAGAGGCTCAGGGTGGACGCCGCCAAGTTCACCTTCTGGAAAGAGGTCGATTCCATAATGTCCTCCCCGCTGCCGATAGACAGGCGTCTGAATTCAGTGGC
>JACRNN010000259.1 GCA_016234955.1 Deltaproteobacteria bacterium
CATCTGCACGGCCCTGCCTTCCTCGAACCCCTCCTCCCTGAATATCATGCCGAGCACCTTGCTTACCTCGCCCTGCTCCATGACATCAAAGACATGCCTCGACATCAGGTCTATCGTAAGAGCGCTTCTGACCTTTTCCCCGGCGTATTTATCCTCGGAGAAGTTGTTGAACGGCAGTATCGCTATCTTTTTGATATACGATAAGTTCGCGCTCGGATTTATATATTTTACCGTCCCGCCTCCGCAACCCGCTATAACCGCAACCAGGACAAAAAGAAGGAGAAACCTGGTTACACTTGTGATATTATTATACATCATTCCTCCTGTCGTTGCAATGGGTTTTTGGCTGTCCGCGGCATTTTAAATAAAAAATGAACATGCATGGCGAGCGCATACCCCGCAATTTGCTGCGGGGAGCTTCAACGCTTCCCGGGTTTGGAGCCTCTCGGGGTTTCAGAACATTACAAAATGAACCTCCGGGATTTAAAGCCCAAGGAGGTTACAGAACGCTAAAACGGTGTGCCCTATCCGGGTTTAGCGCCACAATGGGGTCTTAAAACGACAAAAATCGAAAGTATTATAATCATTCCGGCCATTTTATGCAATATTTTTATATCCGCTCCGGACCGCCTGCATATAATATCCAAAAGGTCGATTTTCAGGATGATTTACCCTTGGCCGCCTCCAGCCAAGGAATCAGAATCTTAAAGACGCCCTTGCAAAGACGGTGTCTGAGTCGCTCTTGGTCGCGCCCGTAGACTTGGTGCGTGAGTAGCCTACGAACATCGTCATCTTCGTTATCGGGGTCCAGCTGAAGGTGGCGCCCATGTTCTCGGTGTCCTTGCCGAGGCCGAACCTGGCGTCCATCTGGATAGTCCTGGTCGGGAGCCACGTTACCGAATAGCTCTGGGTCGTGTCGGGCTCGAAGCTGTAGACCGCCGAGAAATATATCTTCCTCGTCGGCGTGTACGAGAAGGATGCGTTCACGGTCTTGCCCGTAGAGGAGGTCGTTTCGCCGTCCTTTTTGGTGCCGGTTGTGTAATAGGTGGTATTTAAGACGATGGACAGGTCCTTCCACGGCAACAGGTTCAGGTTCGCGTAGTGGTTCCAGGAGTCGGATACCGAATTGTCGGTGTAGCTCTTGGTATCGCTGAAGTTGCTGCCCACGCCGAGGTCCATCCCCCTGTATAAGTTCATGAACAGGTTGCCGCCCACGCTCTGGGTAGCGCTGGAGTCCGCGCCGTTAAGGAGGTTGTTGATATGGCTGTAGTTTACGTTCCCCGTCAGCGTGGGGAGCGGATTGGTGGCCAACGTAAGGGTGTAGCTGTTGACGACGGTGTCGTTTGAGGTGACGGTCGTGGTCCCCTGCGTGGAGCTGTTCGTCGACGTCGTATACGACGTCGACACCGTCAGGTACTTCTGCCAGGCTATATAGTTCAGGTTCACCCCGTGGTTCATGGTCGAGGAATCGCTGTTGTTGATCCCCTGGGTCGTGTGGTCGTAGTTGAGGTTGTAGCCCATACTGAGCCTCGCAAACGGGTTATAGGCCATATTGAACCCGAAGAACTCCCTGTTGACGGTGTACTTGATCTCCTCCACCGGCGTGGAGGTGACATAACCGAGGGCCTGTATTTCCGTCACATATATATCCGGCACGCCCTGCGGGGAGCTCAAATTCACCACCTTGAAGTACTTGGCGCTCGTCTCGGTAAAGGTGAAGACGAACCTGCTCAAGGTATCGTCAAAGGTCGGGGATATGGCGCCGAGCGACGTCCAAGCCGTTCCGTCGTCGCTCTTGTAGAGCTCGAAGTTGAAGTTCGAGTTCGTGGACATCACGTTGTTCGTGATGTTGCTGGCGTCCGTCTTTATGTAAAGCAGTATCTTCGCGACGCTCTGCGCGCTCTGCAGCTGGACGCCGATATTCTGGAAGCTCGTGTTAAGGGTTATGTTGGTGGCGCCGTCCGCGGCCTTTGCGGCGGTATTGGTATCGTTGTCTATGAGCGAGTTGCCGTAGCTGACTTCGAGAGCGCCGGTGGCGGCGTTAGGATTGTTCTTGTAAAGGCCGTTTACCGCGGTAAAGGTCTGCTCAAACCTTGTCGCACCGGCCAGGGACGTGTTCGTGACCTCGGACCAGCTGTACCCCATGTTAACGCTCGCCCTCAACTTCTTGTCGAGAAAGTACCTCGTCATGTCCACCGAGCCCGTATGGGTGGGGGACTCCATCTTGGTCTGGGTCACCCTGTCCTCGGTGTTCTGCAGGTTGAACGAGTAGTTCAGCCGGGTATCGGTCTCCAACGGGGTAAGGCCGTAAGTGGAGTTGAACCCCAGGTTCGTGGAGACGTTGTCTATTTTATGCGGCGTCAGGTAGTCCTGGTTGGCAAATCGGTTGTAGAACAACCCCAGCGAAGGCCACTTATCCGACGGCAGTGAAAAGGCGGCATTGAGGTTGGACGAGGCCAGCCTGCTGCTCTCCGACGGCGCTATGTCGGTCCTTGTGTAGTTGAAGGTGAAGTAATACATGGTGGGCGGGGAGTAGTTCAGCGTGAACGTCGGGTAGATGGACTCCGTATGCGCCCCGTTGGTGTCCGTCTCCGTTATCCTCGCGTCCGCGCGGAACGTTATGGTGTCGGTAAGCCGCTTGGAGAGGCCTACGGTGTAGCCCTGTATGAAGCTCCTGGAGTCCGAGGACGACGTGTCGGTGGTCGTTGTGGTCTTCTGGTAGTTCAAATCCACCAGGCCGTACATCTCGGAGAGGGCGGCGGCCGGGGTCAAAAGAATGAAAACACACAGTCCTGGGAGAAGCGCGCGGAGTTTTTTCATATCAACGGTCTGAAAGCACGATGGAGTAAGGGTTCTTCCCCACGTACAGTTTCGTTATCATCTTCTCCCCTATCGGCTCGACCAGGGAGACCGTGCCGTCGGAGTAATTCGCCACGTACAGGCGGTTCCTCTTCTCGTCTCCGGCCATGGCAATGGGGCCTCCCCCGGCCTTTATGGTCCTCGTCATCACGTCAAGCGAGCTTATGAACGTGATGGAGTCGGCGGTGGCGTTGGCTATATACAGCCTGCCGTCGAAGGCCCTGGTCCCCCTTGCCGGCGGGTCGGTCAGCGCGATCGTGGAGGTTACCCTCCGGAGCGACGGAGAGACGACCGATATGTTGTATGAGCCCTCGTTAAGGACGTAGAGCTTATCCTTGCCGAGGATTATGCCCATGGGCCTCTTGTCCACCGGTATCTGGGATGAGACCGTGTCGTCCGAGGTCCTGATGACGGTCAGGTTGTTCGAGCGCTCATTGGCCACATAGACCTCCCTGCGCGACGTATCCGCCGCGATAGCCGAGGGGAGCGTGCCGACGGGGACCGTTTTTATCACCCTTTTGGAGGACGTGCTTACCACGGTCACGTCGTTGGACATCCTGTTTATTATGTAGAGCTTTCCGTCTATGGACGTCGGGCTGTCGGGCATGAATACGGCGTCGGTGGGCTTGAGCCCCACCATGAGCGGTATCGTTTCGATAACGCTCAACTGGGCGGTATCTATGACGGAAATGGTCCTTGCGCCCGAGTTGACGACGTAGAGGAGGTCCTGGGTGGCGTTGAGCGCCATGCCTTCCGGGGTTTCATCCACCGTTATGGCCCCGATGACGCGCTCCAGGCTCCTGTCTATGACGGAGACGTAATCGGACCCGCTGTTGGAGACGAAGACAAGGAGCGACCTTGAGGACGGCGTCTGTGCCTCGGCGGCTACGGCGGGGGCGAACCTGTACCCCTTTTCAACGGAGGCGTCCGGGTCCCAGGCCAGAGAGACAACGGCGCTCTGCCTGGGGCCGAGGCTTATCATCTCCTTTATGAAGATTTCGCGTTCAATGGCGAGGCTCGCGCGGCCTTCGGCCCTCTTTATCGACGCCTTGGACAGCCCTATCCTTATGCCCCTGTAGGCCGCCGGCTCCACCATAGCCTCCTTGAGCAGTATCTGGCCGGCGGCGAGCGTCAGGGCGTTTACCTCTATCGGGCCGGAGGCGGCATGGACGGTCCTGCCGTCAACGGTCTCCAGGGTTATATCGGATATGGTGAAGTCGACGTCCGGCGGGTTTGAGGAGGTGGAGTGCATGTAGAGGAGCAGCCTTGCCGAACCGGCAGGATACTGCCTTTTCCCCTCGACGAGCATCATTTCGCATGAAGTCAGGAGGAAGAGGGATATCAGGAGGACAAAACCTGAAATCTTTATCCACGCATCACGGTTTGAGAGATGACGAGACAAAACGACCTCTTGAAATTTTTTATTTAGGTTTGGACAACTCTACACAAATCCGCCTCGATTTTCAAGACAAAAAGGGCTGTGAACCCCGCGGGGCCCGCTAAAGCCCTCAGAGATTACGGAACATTAAAAGACAACCCGCTTCTTTCGCAGACCGCGGCAGGGCATGCGCCCGGTCCATTCCTGTCATGCGAGGCAGAGCGGAAGCGCCCCGGGGCCTTTCTTCATCGCGCTCAAGACCTCCTTTGCGTAGCGCTTTTCGACCTTCAAGGCGAGCCCCGACGATATCTCAAGGGCGTCCTTTATCATTTTAAGCCCCTTTTCCCGGTCATTTGCAAAGACCGACTGGCCCTCGGAGAGCAGGCAGTAGACAAGCCCCCTCTTATCCCCGGTCTGCTTGAAGAGCCTTTTCGCCTCTTCGAAGCCGGCCATTGCAACGGCGTGCCTGCCGAGCATCTGCAGGGAACTGCCCTCTCCCCAGAGCGTATAGGCGTAACTGACCCTGTCGCCAATCCTGCGGTACCTCTGCTTCGCCTTCCTGAAGTACTCGAGCGACCCCTTGTAATCCCCCCTCATCCTCATGGAATTGGCTATGCCGCAGTACGAGTACGCGGCCCCGAAGGTATCTTTGACGGCCATGAATACCCTGTTCGCCTCGCTGTAGCACCTGCGGGAGTCCCGGGGCCTGCCCATGACGCGGTACGCGCCCCCGAGGCCGGTGAGGCAATATCCGACCCCGCTCCTGTCATGCAGGAGCGAGAAGATCCTCCTGGCCTCCTTGAACCCCTTTACCGCGCCCTCGATGTCGCCTTTGAGCCTCAAGGCGCCGGAGCGCGCCCAGAGGGCGAAGGCCGTGCCGGCCCTGTCCTTACTCATCCTGAAACCACGCAGGCATCCATCGAATATGGAGAGCGCCTTCTTATGCTCCCCTGATGCGCGCAACGACAGGCCGAGCCCGACAAGGGCGTCAAGTGCGCCCCGCGCGTCGTCTTCGCCGAGCGCATGCCTGTAGGCCCGCGTATAACACCTGCCGGCCTTTGCGAACTCGCCGACCATCCTGTACGTATCCCCGAGCGCGAAGAGGCACTCCCTCTTGAGCCCCCTGTCCTTCTTCGCCAGCCTCATGGCCTTGAGATAGAGGGGGATCGCATCGAGAAACTTCGATAGTCCCCTCTTTTTCTCGGCCATCTCAAATAGTCTGTTCGCTGAATATGCCATCGGCATCCACTGAAACCATCGCAATCATAATTCTTATCGGCGGAAAATGTAAAGAGTTAATTGACATTTCCCCGGCAAACGATAAAGTCCCGGCTCCTGTCCCGCTCCGGACGATTCCCGCCTGGCCCGGCTGAACGTGCATAGCGAGCGAATAGAAATAGATACTTCCTTATATGTCGAAGATTAAGCGCGGCTTGCCGCGGGGAGCTTCAACGGACTTTACACTCAGCCGCCATTTTGTTAATCTCTATGCCATGCGGACATTAAGGATCGCCATGGCGCAGATAAACCCCACGGTCGGGGCCATCAGGGAGAACGCGAAAAAGATACTCGCCTTCTCCGGGGAGGCCAGGGGTTTAGGGGCCGACCTCGTCATATTCCCGGAGCTCGCCGTCACAGGCTATCCGCCCGAAGACCTTCTTCTAAAGCCCAACTTCATAGACGACAACATAAAGTGCCTCAAGGAGCTGAGCGGAAAGATACGGGGCATTACCGCCGTCGTCGGCTTTGTCGACCGCAAGGCCGATATCCATAACGCCGCCGCGATCATACACGGGTCGAAGGTGGCCGACGTCTATCATAAGATGTATCTGCCGAACTACGGCGTCTTTGACGAACAGAGGTACTTCCGGGCCGGGACAGTAGCCCTCAACTTCGTCCTCAACGGGGTAACCATAGGGCTTGAGATCTGCGAGGACATCTGGTACCCGGAAGGTCCTGCCAGGATACAATCGCTTGCCGGGGCCGAGGTCATAGTCAATATCAACGCCTCACCTTACCACGCGGGCAAGGCGTTGACAAGGGAAGAGATGCTTGCCACGAGGGCGCTGGATAACGGGGTGATAATAGCCTACAACAACACGGTCGGGGGGCAGGACGAGCTGGTGTTCGACGGCCAG
>JACRNN010000261.1 GCA_016234955.1 Deltaproteobacteria bacterium
TGTTCACCCTTATCTGCCTCTCCATGTTCTCAAGCCCCATCTCGCTCATCTCGCGTATCATCTCGCGGAAGACCTCCCTGTCCTGGGGCCTGAGCACGTCGCGGTAGTTCCTGCCGAGGGCGAAGTTCTCGCCCGTGCCGAGTATCTCGGCGGCGACCCTGTTGATGGACACTATCCTTCCGAGCTTGTCTATGGAGATGACTCCCGCGGGGATGTTGCCGAGCACTATCTCTATGTAGCGCCTGCGCTGCTCAAGCTCCGTGTTGGTGCGCCTCAGGTCGAGGTTCGCGGCCTCGAGCTTGGTCTTTCCCGCGTCGAGGTCCTCGGTCATCCTGTTGAAGGAGTTGACCAGGAGCCCTATCTCGTCGTCGGACTTGACGTCTATCCTGTAGCTCAGGTTGCCGCTCGCCACCGCGTGCGTGCCCTCGGCGAGCTCCTTGATGGGGACCGTGAGGCCCTTGGCGATGTACCTGCCTATCCATATCGAGAAAAAGACGATAAGGAGCGTTATGATAAGGAGTATGGAGAAATAACTGGCCTTGACCGGGTTTTTAAGGAGTTTGAGTTGCTTGTACCCGTCGAAGGCGGCGGAGATGTCCTTCATCTTGTCTATCAGGCTTTTCGGCACGTAATAGCTCACCACGACGGCCCCCGCCACGCCGTTGTCTCCGAGTATCGGGGTTACGCCCCTTATGATATCCCCGGACTTCAAGGTCTCCACAAGTCCCGCGGCCTCGCCCTTCAGGGCCTTGCCCACGACCTCCGCCGCCGCGTCCGGGACCATGTTCTTATTGGTCTTGACCGAGATGGAGTAGGCGGCCCTCCTGCCGTCGCGCGTAAAGACCTCTATGGTGGAGAAATCGTTCTCCTCGACCTTGAGGTCGACGTACCTCTGGAGCCTGTCCGCGTCGGCCCAGAGCCGGTCTTGCGCCGCGCCCCTGGCCACGATGCCGGAGCCCGCCGTGACCCTGTCCGTCATATCCCTGTAGTAGTTCCGCGCCAGCTCCAGGGACTCCTTGAGGGAGTCCTCGACCCTTATGCCGAACCAGCCGTCTATGCTCTTGTTGATAAAGCCTATGACGACGAAAAAGAGCACGAACGTCGGCACGATGGTAAGGATGACGAAGGAGGATATGAGCTTGGTCATGAGCTTTGAGCCCATCGCCTTGCTCTTTCTCTCTATGTAGAGCTTGACGGTATTGCGCAGGACGAGGAAGATAAGGAGTATGAGCAGGATTATGTTTAGGTTTATCAGGCCCCACAGGAATATGTTGGTCGGGAGCGGCACGTTGCCGCTTATCTTGGAGATGTGCGTCTCTATGTACGAGAGGAGCACGATGGCGGGCACTATCAGGAGTATTATGTACAACTCCCTCCTGCGCCTTTTGTGCTCGGCTTCGGTCTTCTCTCTGTCGTTCATAGTATTATGGGCGCCTCTAAAAATTAGTTTTTTAGTTTCTGAAACCTCGGTGGCTCCCATGCCTATGAGGGTTCATTTTTTCCGAGGTCGAGGCGGGGTGAGTGAAACCACCACGGGCTTAAAACTCCAAAGGGTTTCAGAACGCTGAAATAAAAAAGCGGCCCATATATGCTAAGGAAGCTCTGATTATGTTTTTCTGTCATTCTGAGGAAGCACGTTCACTACGTTCAGTGTAAACTCCGCGACCGAAGAATCTCGTAACTTATTGATTTTATAGACGTTGAGATTCTTCGCTTTGCTCAGAATGACATGCTATTGCGAATTATGCGAATTAATCAGAGGTTCCCTAATATGTGTCCATTTTTATTTTCGCCCTAACAAAGAGATCGGGAAAAAGAGCAATTTTTGGAGGTAGCCTTATGATATGGCCGGCTACAGCGTGAACCTGTAGGTATACCAATCGGTCTTGAAGTCCCGGAACCTGATGAAAAACAGGACGTAATCGAGCATGAACGGCAGTTCCGCGGTGCGCAACTGCGCCATTATCCTGAGCTCGTACCCGCCGCCCCTGGACAGAAGGCTCCCGGGGATGAGCGGGATCGAGGAGCACGTCGTCATCAGCCTCTGCATCTCCCTGAAGTCCTTTGTCCTTACAGCGCCGCCATCGGCCTCGTCGAGGCTCACCTCGTATTCGTCCTTGAGCGAATCGTACTTGACGGTATGCCTGAAGACCCATGTGCCGGCGGTCTCGTTGAAGAAGAGCGGCCTCACCCTGTCAAGCTCGATGATGAAGTTGAAGGAGGTCGGGATGCCGCTTCTCACCGCCTCTTCGATATCCGGCGTGAACGCGTCCTTGACCTTGAAAGAGACCTTGAGGGCCGGCGGCGCGGAGACGACCACCTCGTCTATCCTGGCGTCCTCGCAGAACGAGACCGCCGGATAGAAGATAAATAAGGCCGTAGCCAGGCATGTCAATATATTCCTGACGCTACCCACGGACCATTGAAAGGGTGCTTCAAAAGACAACAGATTAATTCTTCTCATCTTGGCTCGCTGACCCCGCGCCGTGGCCAAAACACATGCGGTCATTACGCATTTTCAAAACACCCGTACCGCAGGACCGTGCAGGGGGACAGGATAGCGCCCTTAAACCGCGCGTTGTTGGGCGGGGCATGACCGCCCACACACCAAAAAATATAACTAATTTCCAATTAAAAAGCAAGCTTGGCGCATTATCAGACTTATTTTTAGAAAATTATAGGTAATCCGCAAGCAAGCCGTTTTATCCGTTGAAATTATTGATTACTGTATAAGTAATGTCCGTATGATCTGCCCTAAAAAGGCCTATTATTAGGGCATTTGCTTGTAAGATATGAGGACATTATTTTTGCATGATTCAATAGCTCACTTACCCTTAAGCCCGAGTTGCATGGAATACGCTCGCCATGCCTGTTAAAATGTAGCTGACTTAACGGAGGAACGAGACGATACCGCTTTAAATTACGTCACTGATGTTCCCGTAATATCCATGACGGCGCTAAAAAATGATTTAAGTTGCGCCAGGACAGGGCTGCAATGGATATTCGATTATTTTGGATGGACGACTGAACGGCTTTTTCCAACGGAATGGAAAGGCCCGCGGGGCAGGGCCGATGGACGGTATGGATGATTATTTTACAGGATAACAAACCAGGGGTTTGCGCGCAGGTGCGAAGCCCGCACCGTCAAACCCCTCGGCCGGGCGGGATGCAATAATGCCAGGGAGGACTCTCTATCTTTGCCCGCTTGCCCCGGCGGCAATATATGCGGCCCGTCCCATGCATCGTGAAAAGGGAAACAGGGCAACGGGCCAGTTTATGCCGCCTATCTCAAGAAAAGGCTTATTTAAGAAAGCTCTGATTAATTATGTTTTTCTGTCATTCTGAGGGAGCGTAGCGACCGAAGAATCTCATAACTTACCGATTTGTCTACATGCGAGGTTCTTCGCGGAGTTTACCCTGAGCGAAAACCCAAGATTCTTCGCGGAGTTTATCCTGAGCAATGCGAAGGGCTCAGAATGACATAGCGAAGGGCTCAAAATGACATGCTATCGCGAATTAATCAGACCTTCCTTAAAGGTAATGAGGGTCAACTGCTGTACTGACGCTTCTTGCCGAGCCTTTCAAGCCCGGCCCTTATTATCTCTTTCCTTACCCTTTTTCTGAACTCCGACTCGTCGATCTTGAACTTGAAGGCCTTCTTGCCGTTGATGAAGATGGTAGGGATGTCGCCCTTGTACCTTCTTAAAAGGTCCTCGCTCGTGCTTATGTCGACCTCTTTGCACTGGAAAGGTATGTCCGTATTCACCCTGCCGACGACGGCCTTGACCTCCTTGCAAAGGTCGCAGTTCTCCTCCCTCGCGGATTCGCAGTAGGAGCAATCCTTTTTCGCATAGATCTCTACGACGAGCTTGTTCATACGCACCACCCTCTGTTTTTGTCACGCAATTGCACGTTATTCCGCAGGATTGCGGAATAACCTTAGCGCCGTGTGTGCAAAATTCGACGGGTCGATACCGGGCAATGGACGGCATTTCGCAACCGACGCAGGGCCGAGCCGCGGCGCAATGGCCGCTTCGTCGGGCAGGAAACATCGGCAGGCAGGATTGCCTCCAACGCCCCTAATGCCCCCATCGCCAACTCAATGGTCGCGTCTCGTCAGGCAGGAGCCTCGGCAGACAAGCCCACCCCTGACACCCCGCACGCTCTCCGGCGCATACCGCACCCAGGCAGGAGGAACCCCTCCCCCGGCACACCATCGCCTACCGCGCCCCGCGCCTGCTCAGTTGAGTCGCGGCAACAAACTGTCCATGTACCCGGTTATAATAGCAAAGGAATTGAAAAATATCAAGAGGCCAGTTAAAATAAGAAATACACCGGAGATTATCGATACTACGCGCATGTGCCTTTTGAGCCTGTTGAAGTGCTTGAGGAAGGTGTTTATGCCGAAGGAGGTAAGCATGAAGGGTATGGCGAGGCCGGCGGAGTAGGCGATGAAGAGGATGGTCCCTGACCACGGGTTGCCTGAAGTGGCCGCCACCGCGAATATGGCGGAGAGTATCGGGCCGATGCACGGCGTCCAGCCGGCCGCGAAACCTATGCCGACGAGGAACGAGCCGAGGAGACCCGAGGGCTTTTCCCTGAAGAAATGGAGCCTCTTGTCCCTCTGCAGCATCTTGAGGTTTATTATCCCTATGATGTGGATGCCGAGCAGGACTATTATGACGCCGCCTATCTTGCGGACGACGTCCTGGTACTCCATGAAGAACGTG
>JACRNN010000267.1 GCA_016234955.1 Deltaproteobacteria bacterium
ACCTTCAGGCCCTTGAGATAATATACTATCGCCTCGTCCGGGTTTGACTGGTGCATGGCGCACAGGCCGAGCCTCGCGTAGCAGTCGAACTCGAGCCTCTGTTCCTTCAACGCTATCTTGAACTCCATCGACGCCTCGTTGAAGAGGCCCATCTCCATGTAGGCGATCCCGAGGTTGTAATGCGTCTCGGTGTCTTCCTTGCCGAGCTGCTCGCCCATCCCCTTCTTGAACTCGGTGACCATCTCTTCCGGCTCGCCCTCGCCCCATGTCCCTGAAAGCTCATGGAGGGCCTCCTCCATGCCGAGCTCGGCGGAGAGGTCCACATACTCCTCTCTCCGCGCCTCGGCCTGGGGCTCCTCTATCCGGGGTCTCTCCGGACCGCTATCTATCAGCGCCTCCGCGGACACCATGTCGCCCCTCGCACCTGTGGCAAAGCCTGAAAGACCCTCCAACGTTAACGGCTCCTGATGCGCCCCGGCGTCTGTTGCAAAGGTCTCCTGGGCCGCGCCCTGTTCCCTTAACGCGGCTTCATGGGCGATCTCAGCCTCTCTTTCTACTACCGCCTCCAACCCCCTGTTTATATCATCGATAGCCGAGCTTATCTGCTCTGATTCCATCTCCTCTTCCGTTATCTCTTCTCCGGCGAACTCCTCCCCTTTAAAGGCCGCGGGAGCAGGCAAGGCCTCCTCAATGGGCTCTTGCTCCGGGACCGCCTCTTCAGCAACGACAGGGGCCTCGGGGGGGGCGGCCTCGGCATGTTCGCCAAAGGTCTGTTCAAAGGCCGTCTCTATGGCCTCCTCTATGGCCTTTTCAGCCTCTACGGCCTCTTGAGCGGCCTCTACAGGCGCTTGGGCCTCTAACTCTATCTGCTCGGAAACCGCGGGCTCTGGAGCAACCTCCGGAGCGGCCTCGACCTCTAACTCTATCTGCTCGGAAACCGCGGGCTCTGGAGCGGCCTCCGGAGCGGCCTCGACCTCTAACTCTATCTGCTCGGAAACCGCGGGCTCTGGAACAACCTCCGGAGCGGCCTCGACCTCTAACTCTATCTGCTCGGAAACCGCGGGCTCTGGAACAACCTCCGGAGCGGCCTCGACCTCTAACTCTATCTGCTCGGAAACCGCGGGCTCTGGAGCAACCTCCGGAGCGGCCTCTTCTACTTTTAAAGTTATCTCCGCCTCCGGCTCCCCGGTCTCCGGGGTCAGATATATATCGACAGGCAACTCTATCTCGACCTCAGCGCCGGCAGGCTCCTCGGCATGTCCGCTCTCCCCGGTCTCAGCAACCGGTCCCTTGAGAAATGCCTCCCTTATGTCGAGTCCCCCGCCCTCCCCGGCCTCCTCAACGACCCGCGCCCTTCCTGCGCCCTCCATATCCGCCCTCTGTGCCTCCTCCCCCTCCTCAAACCCCTCAAGCGTTATCTCTATATCCTCGGGCAAAGAGATGAGCGGTCCCTCGGCCTGCTCCTCCGGCGCAGCCGCCTCTCTCTCTTGAACAGACGCCTCTTCGATGGACGGTCCCTCTATCACAGGCTCGGAGACCATAGGGCCGGGTGGCTCCGCGATCGTTGGTTGGGCGGCCGTCGGCTCCGGAGCGGGAGGCGGGGACACCCGCTTTTCCTCCACGGGCCTGAATTGCGCCATGAACCTTAAAGCGTCCGGGTCTTCCGGCTTCATCCCGAGGATCGAGGAGCATATCTCCTTCGCCCCTTCGATGTCGCCATTTTCCCTGTATATATTAAAAAGCGTCTTTGAGAACCTTAGATGCTCCCTGCTGTCGCCCTTCTTTTCATAGAGGTCAGAAAGCCCTTTAATTACAAGCACTTCCTTGGGATTGTTATTATAGAGTCCTATGTATATCTTCTCGGCTACGTCGAACTTGCCCTGCAAAAGGAGTTTTTCGAAGATGAACGAATACTCCTCAAGCGCGTCCTTGTCAAAAGACATCTTCTGGTAGAGGTCGGCGAGCTTCAGCCTTACCCCGATGTTGTCGGAGTCCACCTCGACCATCTTCTTTACTATCTCGAGTACCTCGTTTGTCTTGCCCTTCTTCTCAAAGACGCTCAGTATATAGCTGTATGCGCTGATGGCGTCGGCGATGAGCCTCTGCTTGACGTAGAGATCGGCGAGCTTGTAATGTATCTCCATGTTGGAGATATCGAGCTTTAACGCCTGCTTGTAGACGGCTATGGCCTTGAGGTAAAAACCCCTCTGGGCATTGGCCTTGGCTACCTCGGTATACTCCTTTATAGCCTCGGTCTTTTTGCCGGACTTTACGAAGAGGTCCCCGATCTTGAGGCGCACGGAGATGTCCCTCGGGTCCAGCTCAAAGGCCGCCTTGTACTCGCCGAGAGCCTTGTCGAGGTTCCCCTTCAGGACGTACTTCTGAGCCCTGTCAAGTATCTGTTCCTTCAGCGCCATAATCCTTCTGTCTCCTCGCGCGCGCGAATGGCGCCGCCGAGAAAAATCTCATCTATTTATGATATGAAAAATATGGAATAAAGTCCATACCTTTGAGCTCAACCAAGCTCAACCTGCCGCAAGGCCCTCTCCAACACCGGACGGCTTGCCGGACCTGAGGTTCCATGCGCGGGATAGGTATTTGGACTGCAGGAGGTCCTGTTCGATGGACTCCTCATCTTCGGTAAGGGGGGATGGGACAAATGAGGCGTTGAGGCCCTCGGAGAGCCTCTTTATAAGTACCGGACGGAAGTCATCCTCTGAAATTCTGCTTAAATTCCCGATAGTTGTCATTCTTTTGACGATATCTTCCCCGAAGATCCGCGCATTCAGCCCCTCATCCATTGCGAAAAGGATGGAGCCGTGCTGGAGGAATATCCTCTTAAACCGCCTCTGGGCGCTGCCAACGAGTTTTTTCCCTGATGCCAGCACCTCGTAACGCGAAGGGGTATGGAAACAGGCCTCTTTCGCCGCCCCACCCGGCCTTTTGCCGGGGCGCGGCCCGGCCCGCTCCAAAGAGGCCTCCACCCCTATATCCCTCAAAGCGTTTATTATGCAGAGGCTGATCGCCGAGTATGTTTCGAGTATCCCGCCCGAGAAGACGCCGAGGGAGTTAGGCGCTATGACGGAATAGGTCAACTCCCTGTCGTGCAACACCGCCCTCCCGCCCGTTATCCTCCTCACGAGGGGGAGGCCGCGGCCCTCAAGCGTAGAGGCGTCCTGGAGGCATCCTATGGAGATCGTGGGGACAGACCAGCCGTAGAGGCGGAGCACCGGCGCATTGGAGCCGGATTCCGAGGCCATGAGTATAGCCTCGTCCCGCGCCATGTTCCGCGCGCCGTCAAGCCGCGGCGACTCTATAAGCCTCCATTCGTCCATTCTTTTTCAAGTCCTCTGGGGGGGTCCTCAGCCGGGCAAGGCGGGCGGCCTACTGGTGCATTATGTTCTGGGAGTACCTCGAAAGAAAGTCTATATCGGTCTTCCCGGCTATGAAGTCATGGTCCTTCATTATCCTCAGATGGAGCGGGACGTTAGTCTTTATCCCGCCGATGTGGAACTCCTCAAGCGCCCTCGTCATCCTCGCTATAGCATCCATCCTCGTCTCGGCGTGGACGATGAGCTTGGCCAGGAGGTTATCGTAGTACGGCGGGACGACATACCCGCAGTATATGTGCGTGTCCAGCCTGACCCCGGGGCCTCCGGGCAGCACGAGCTCGGTTATCTTGCCGGGCGACGGCACGTAGGTGAACGGGGCCTCGGCGTTTATCCTGCACTCTATGCTGTGGCCCTTGAACGCCACGTTCTTCTGCTTGAGCGAGAGCTTCTGCCCCATCGAGATATTTATCTGCTCCTTGACGATGTCCACCCCGGTCACCATCTCGGTCACCGGGTGCTCTACCTGTATCCTGGTGTTCATCTCCATGAAGTAGAAGTTCCTGTCCTTATCGAGAAGGAACTCGACAGTCCCGACGTTGGTGTACCCTATGCCCCTGGCCAGCCTCACGGCCGACTCCCCCATCTTCTGCCTCAGGCGTCCGTCCACCCTCGGGGACGGGCACTCCTCGAGTATCTTCTGGTGCCTCCTCTGTATCGAGCACTCCCTCTCCCCCAGATGTATGACGTTGCCGTGCTCGTCGGCGGCTATCTGTATCTCTATATGGCGCGGCAGTTCGCAGAACCTCTCGATAAAGACCTCCGAGTCCCCGAACGCCGACATCGCCTCCATCTTCGCCATGTTGAAGGCGCTTGCAAGGCTCGCCTGGGTATGCACGAGCTTCATGCCCCTGCCCCCGCCGCCGCTCGCGGCCTTTATAAGTA
>JACRNN010000005.1 GCA_016234955.1 Deltaproteobacteria bacterium
GTAAGGAGGGTCGGGGACACGAAGCCGGTAAAGATCGACACGCGCGTCGTGGCGGCCACCATAAAGGACCTGAAGGAAGAGATAAGGAACAACAGGTTCAGGGAAGACCTCTACTACCGCCTGAACGTCATAGAGATAAAGATTCCACCCCTGCGCGCGAGAACCGGGGATATCCCGGCGCTCGCCGCGCATTTTATCGAAAAATTCGCCGTGAAGTTCGGCAAGCCCATAAAAACACTCGCGCGCGGGGCCTTTGTCGCGCTTCAAAATTACCCGTGGCCCGGCAACATCCGCGAGCTTGAAAACGTCATGGAGCGGGCCATGATACTCGAAGAGGGCCCTGTCATCGGGGAGGAGTCCCTTCCAATAACGGCCGAGGGGCGGGCGGGCCTATCGGCCATTCTGCCGGAAGACCTCCTGTCGGTGAAAAAGGCCCATGAGACGGTTGAAAGGGAGCTTATAAGGAAGGCCCTCCAGAAGACCAATAACAACAGGACAAAGGCCGCCGCCCTCCTCGATATCAGCCACAGGGCGCTACTGTACAAGATAAAGAACTATAAGCTGGACTAAAGGCGCCTCTAAAAATTGCTCTTTTTCCCGATCTCTTTGTTAGGGCGAAAATAAAATTGCTCACATATTATCATATATGCTCCGCCTTTTTATTTCAGCGTTCTGAAACCCCTCGGCTCTTGAGCCCTAAGAGGTTTCACTCACCCCGCCTCGACCTCGGAAAAAATATCTAAGGAACCTCTGATTAATTCGCAATAGCATGTCATTCTGAGCAAAGCGAAGAATCTCAACGTCTATAAAATCAATAAGTTACGAGATTCTTCGGTCGCTACGCTTCCTCAGAATGACAGAAAAACATAATTATTAATCAGAGCTTCCCTAATTTTTAGAGGCGCCTATGTAATACGTTCGCTCCTCCCCGTGGCTTGGGCTTAAGGGACCCGCCCGCTATGCTCGTTGCCGCCACGCGCCCCGCAGTCCGTCGAAAATACCCGGGTGCCTTCCCGATATTACCCGAACCTCTCCATAGAACGATTTTTCCTCTACATTATTTACGCGCCCGTCCGATAAAAAAGTACGTACTATGCAAAAAGTATATAGCTGGATGCGTCCGTTCAAATAAAAAAACACTGAGAAATCAAATTGTTAACATTTGGCACGGCTGTTGCAGACTTAAAATGGCAGACGCGCAACGGCTATTGAGCGGCGCGGTTTCAACAGTAAAGAATCGATAGTCGCCAAGGGGCGGGACAGTATGCCGAAGATATTGGATAGAGAAAAGGGTTTTACGCTCCTGGAGCTCCTCATAGCCATAACGGTACTCTCCATAGGCCTGCTCGGCGTGGCCTCGATGTTTTCAACAGGGATCAGATCCAACAGTTTTTCATACACGGTAACTGTAGAGACGTCGGTCGCCAACTCGGTCATGGAGGAGATGCTGGCCAAGGACGGGGGCGACGTCATATTCTCTACCGCCGCCGCGAACGCGGTCTACGACCTCGATACGGGCTCCGCCTCCGCCACGAGGACGGTACAGGGCAGGACGTATTCGGCCGCATACTCCATCACCGTCAATAACCCGGTGACGAACGTTTCGAGGATAGACGTTTCAGTCACGAGCGGCGGGAGGACAACGACCCTCACGTCGTACAAGAACCGCATTTAGGGCGGGCCTGAAAAAGTGCGCGCCTGAACAATCAGCATCATGCGGAATCATGTCAGAGAGAACGGATATGAAAACAGCGTCGATCTTACAACCCATGCGAAAAAAAAGCGGCTTTACCCTGGTGGAGATCCTGATAGCCATGGGCATGCTCGCCGTCGTAACCGCGGCGATCTTCTCCCTGTATAACACCCAGCACAGGGTCACCACCATCGAGGAAGACGTGGTGGACGTCCAGCAGAACATCAGGATAGCGCTCGATGCCGTCGCGCGGGACATGATGTCGTCCGGTATGGGGGTTGCCGGCGGCACCAACCCGATAAGCGTCGTCAGCGACAACGGCGGGCTTGGCGCAACCGACATGGTGACGATAAATACCGCCTCGTTAAGCGGGGTGATGGGACGCATAGACGCCGACTTGACGGCCAACGTCGTGGCCGGCACAAACATAACCTTCACCGTGGCCTCGGCGTCCCAGGCCAACCTCTTCACGGCCGGGGACGTCGTCAGGATATTGAACGTCCCCGACAAGAACCAGCCGCTCGACACCACGTTCACGGTGGCGGCGGTGAACAACGCGGTCCCCAGCGTCACGCTTACACCGGCGGCGAGCGGCACGAACATATTGTTCAAAAAGGGATACATGATATCGAGGACAGGGGGGGTGTACCCCAATACGCTGCTTTTCTGCGTCGGTCCCGCGGCTGGCTGCGGCCCGCTGGTGACAAGCTGTCCGGCGGGGCAGACCTGCCTTATGAGGATACTGAACGGCGTCCCGGACAACGACAGCGTCTTAGCGACGAACGTCCAGAATTTTCAGGTCAAGTACATACAGGACGGAAGCACGGCCGAGGTCGACGCTCCCGCCGACCTCTCCACCGTCAGGGCCGCAAGGATCACCCTGACGGGCCAGACGGTGGATACGGCCACGTTGTCGGGCGGGCAGAAGACGAGGGAGTTGACCACCGTCGCCAAGATAAGGAACAGGTGAGGACATGGAGATCATCAGGCTGCTGAAAAAGTCCATCTGCTTTGTTGTCATCGTCGCTCGTCACTGCGGCGTACACAAAAGAGTACGCCTCATTCCTCGCTCCTCGACGCCTCGCATATGGAGCTTTTTGAGCAGCCTGAATGAATTCAGAGGTTTTCGGCAACCTTTAAAAAAACTGGCAGGCAACGAAAGGGGCGTGGCCCTCGTCTTAGCGCTGGTGATGCTCTTCCTGATGAGCCTGCTCGGCTCGTTGATATTCACCACCTCCACCACCGAGGTGCAGATATCGAGGAACTACCGCTCCAGCCAGAACGCGTTCTACGCCGCCGAAAGGGGCGTTCAGTATGCCTACGGCGACTCCAATGTATACTCCTCCATCATCCCCGGGACCACCAATTCGGTGAACGTGCCCGTAGGCGGGGTGAGCCTTCAGGTGGGGTCGAGCGACGTGGCCGGCACAGTCCAGTACGTGGGCAACGGCAATCCGCCGAGAGGCTCCGGGGTGGACGTGACGCAGTATCAGGCGAATTATTATGTCATCGACGTTACGGGAACTGGTGGCAACAACTCTAATATGGAAGTGGAGGCCGGCAATGCTAAAATCGTTCCTAAATAATAGTAAGCTTCTGTTCTCCGTCCTGCTCGCCGTCTGCGTCCTGGCGGGCGCCGGGTCCGTTTCATACGCCATCGACCAGTATCCGGGCGACACCTCGATATACGGGGTGAGCACCGCGACCATCCAGCCCAACGTCCTCATCATACTGGACAACTCAGGGAGTATGAGCGGCACGGTCAATGACGGCACGTCCTATAACTCCGGCACCATATACGCGGCCACGAACAACTGCTGGAGCGGTTCCACACAGGTGTCGTGCGCCAGCAACACGGTCTACAGGTCGGTCAGCGGCAAGTGGAACTTCTACATCTCCAACGTCGATACCGGCGTCTCCTGCGCCACGGCCAAAAATAGCTTGAAGGGCGCGAGCGGCCTGTATAACGGGAAGCTCAAGTCAACAGGCGTCTGTACGACCCCCACCGGGAGCTTCGCCCTGGGCAATTACGTAAACTGGTACAGCGTCCACGGCCCGAGGCCCAAGATGGACATAGCCAAGGAGGTGCTGGCGAACCTCATCAACTCCACCGACGGGGTGAAATTCGGGTTGATGATATTCAACAGCAACAACCCGGACAATACCGCCAACGTTGAAGGCGGACATATCGCCGGGGTGGGGGACGGCTACGGGTACAGCGGCTACCAGGCGTACGTAAAGGATATGGACGCCATATTTTCAGGCACGACCACCAACAGGACGGCGCTCGTAAATACCGTCAACAACATTACTCCGTCCACATGGACCCCTCTGGCTGAGACGCTCTTCGAGGCGATGCGGTACTATCAGGGCGCCGCCACCGCCTTCCCGTCCGCCAACGCCAGCATCACGTACGCGACGCCCATAGAGTACAGTTGCCAGAAGAACTATATCATCCTCATAACCGACGGCATGTCCACGCACGACAACAACGCGGTGCTTCGCACGATATGCAGCAACGGGGATTGCGACGGAGACGGCCAGGATCCCGGCAACCCCGGCTCCAACGGCACGGACTACCTCGACGACGTGGCCAAATACCTCTACGACACGGACCTGCTTACCGACGGGGTAGACCCCAAGACCACGGGCAAGCAGAACGTGATAACCCACACCATAGGCTTCGGCCTTACAGGGGCCGACGCCGACGCGGTGGCCCTCCTTACGAACGCGGCCTATAACGGGGGCGGCAATTACTACCTCGCCTCTTCCACCTCCGGCTTGAGCGAATCACTGAGGCAGATACTCGCGACGATTATAGAGGACAACACCTCGTTCGTCGCCCCGGTCGTGCCGGTGAGCCCGGAGAACAGGACCTTCAGCGGGAGCAGAATCTACATGGGGTTTTTCAAGCCCCAGACGGACGGCTTCTGGTACGGCAACCTCAAGAAGTACGGGATAGACGGCACGAACGCGATAGTGGACAAGAACGGAAGCGCCGCCACGAACGCGGACGGAAGCATCAAGGACAACGCGGTATCATATTGGTCCTCGGCCGCGGACGGCGGCAACGTCGACCAGGGAGGAGTAGGGGCTCAACTGCTCACAAGGGCCACGGCTCGGTCCATCTACACCTACACCGGGACGAGCACGCTATTGACGGACGCGACCAACGCGTTCACTACCGCGAACGCGGCGATAACCTATACGCTCCTCAACGTTGCGGACGCCACGGCCAAGAACAACCTTGTGAATTATGTCCACGGCTATGACGCCTACGATGACGACGGCAACGGGATAACCACTGAAAAGAGGGGGTGGATAATGGGCGACATACTCCACTCCAAGCCTCTCGTGGTCAACTACACCTCGTTCACCATGGCGCAGGAGACCGACTGCTCGGTGAATAAGACCATGATATACGTCGGGAGCAACGACGGCATGCTCCACGCCTTCAGAGACTGCGACGGGAGCGAGCTGTGGGCCTTCATACCGCAGGACCTGCTCCCCAACCTCCAATACCTCCACGGAACGACGCACAGCTATTACGTCGACTCCTCCCCTGTAGCCTACACCTATGACGCCAACAACGACGGCACTATCGACGGCGCCGCCGGCGACAAGACGGTGCTGATGTTCGGGGAGAGGAGGGGAGGAGGGTATTACTACGCAATCGACGTCTCCGACCCGTTCTCCCCGCGGTACTTATGGCGGCTTAGCTCGACGGTGAGCCCTTCCGGGACGAACACCGACTACTCCGAGCTTGGCGAAAGCTGGTCGGAGCCCGTGATGGGCAAGATACTCACACAGGTGAGCGGCGTGGATACCACCAAGATAGTGGCCTTTATCGGAGCGGGCTACGACAACACGGCCGAGGACGCACAGCCGACCCTCACGAGCACGAAGGGACGCGGGGTCTACGCCGTGGAGATAGCCACTCTCTCGGGCGCGACGCCCTACTTCACGAACAGCGGATATAAGGTCTGGGGGTACACCACAACACAGAACTCATCCCTCACGAGGTCCATCCCGTCCCAGCTCTCCGTCATCGACACGGACGGCAACGGGTACACGGACAGGGTCTACGCCCCGGACGTCGGCGCCTACATCTGGAGGTTCGACGTCGGCGACAAGCTTACGTCCAACTGGACGGGCAGGCGCGTCTTCCAGTCCAACCCTGGGGCCGACGCATCCACCGACAGGAAGATGTTCTACAGGCCGTCCGTGACCCTTGAGATAGGCTACGAGATGCTGTACTTCGGCACCGGGGACAGGGAACACCCGGTCGATACGAGCGTGGTTGACAGGCTCTATGCGGTCAAGGACAAGGGGCAGACCACGGCCAAGTCGGAGTCCAACCTGACGGACGCCACCACCGCCGCGTCGGTATCCATCACTAACACGTACGGCTGGTACATAAAACTGAACGTAAACAGCGGCGAGAAGGACCTCGCCACGGCCTCCGTCATTAACAAGACCGTCTACTTCACCACGTATACGCCTTCGGGGTCGACTTCAAGCGTCTGCTCGGCCGACAACAGGGGCACCGCCAGGTTCTACGCCATGTCGTATCTGACGGCCGAAGCGGCTTACGACTACGATACAGGCAACGACGTCAATGGGGTGGTAACCAAGGGCGCCACCGACAGGTCCAAGACCATAGGCACGGGCATCCCTTCGGGGATGGTGACGGTCATGAGCGCCAACGGAGTCTCGGCCATCGTCGGCACCGGCGGAGCGCTTGTAACGCCCGCCATCAGCGACAGGGGCTCGTCAGTGCCCACATACTGGAGGGAGGTACGCTAATGAAGAGAGCGAAGATAGCGGTATTCGCGATACTGTTCGGCCTGCTTGTGGCGTTTTCCGCCTCGGCCAGGGATAAGGACGCGGAAGTCGAGGACCTGAGAGAGTACAGGCTGTTCCAGGGGGTGGTCGGCGCGTATGACGGGGCGACCATGACCGTAAACGAGAACATAACGGTAGTTATGACCCAGGATACCAAGGTCTACGACTCCCGCTCAAAGGAGACCTCAAGGCTCGGCATCAAGGTCGGCAAGTGGGTCTATGTCGAGGGCCCGGTAAGGGAGGATAAGGGCGTGGACGCGGAGAAGGTCTATATCCTGCCCAGGCACATAGAGCAAAAGGATCTGCCCAATTATCCTTTCATACAGGCGCCATGACGGATGTACGGTGGAGCCATTGACGATGATACGCAAAAGCTTCCTATTCAACACCGCAGTCCTTTCGACCGTCCTCCTTGCCTCGTGCGGCAGGGTGGATGACGGCAAGGGCGCGTCAAAGACGGTCTCCGGCGGACCCCCGGCGGCCTCCGGAGAGGCCGCGACGCGGGGGCCGGGCCAGGGCGTCCTGGCCGTGATACCGGCGAATCCCACGGCGGTTACGGATATCCAGGCGGTCTACTCCGGGACCTCCGGGGCCGCCTCGTACAGATGGGCGCGGAACGGGGCGCCGATAGAAGGGGAAACCGGGGACAGGCTCGGCAAGGGCAGATTCGGCAAGGGGGACGAGATCGAGGTCATAGCCGCGGTGGACGGCGCTAAAATGTCTTACAGCGTTACCATAGGCAATTCGCCGCCCTCGGCGGCGAAGATATCGTTTTCACCGGAACGCATCGGCGCGGGCGTCGACGTGATTGCAACGGTCGAGGGAAAAGACCCGGACGCCGGAGACACGGTGCGGTTCCGCTATCAATGGATCATAAACGGCCATGACGCCCCCACGCAGACTGACCCTGTCCTGAAAGGCGACCTTATCAAAAGGGACGATACCGTCGCCCTGCGCGTAACGCCTTATGACGGCACGGAGGAGGGCCATGAGATGACTTCGCTCGCCGTCATCGTGGGGAACTCTTTGCCTATGATAACCTCGACCCCTCCGAAAGAGTTTTCGGCCAGGACATACACCTATCAGGTCTCCGCGCAGGACCCGGACGGGGATACCGTCAGTTTCTCACTGACGAAGGCGCCGGAAGGGATGAGGATAGGGGCCGACGGGAAGATAGAGTGGCCGCTAAAGCAGGAATATAAGGGCGGCTACGAGGTAAGCGTCGAGGCCGATGACGGACACGGCGGCAAGGCGGCGCAGGAATTCAAGATAACCTTGGGCGCATCCGGCGGGGACAAGCCATGAGACACTCTGATGATAAAGGATTCTCTTTAACCGAACTTCTGATAGTAGTGGGCCTTATAGGCGTGATAGCCGCAATCGCGGTGGTCTCCATATCCGGCCTCTCCGGGTCTATAAAGTACAAGAACACCGCGTGGGGCATATCCTCGCAACTCAGGCTCGCCAAGCAGATGGCGGTGACCGACAACCGGGAGGAACGGGTCGAGTTCGGCATAGCGGCCGGACAGTACAGGCTGACGGAGGGCAACTTGCCGGCCGGCAGCACGGTCTGGACTCAGGTGAAACCGTGGACCGCCATCGACCAGGGCGTGGCGTGGGCCACAGGGGCCGCCTGCAACGGGAACGCCGACGTCAACATAAAGTTCAACCCGAACGGCACCGCGGATGCCGGGACGATCTGCGTCCAGGATTCCGTGGGCGCGGTCAAATACACCGTGGAGATAAGCTCCACCAGCGGCAGGGTCACCATCGACTGAAGGGCGCCTCTGAAAATTATTCTTTTTCCCGATCTCTTTGTTAGGGCGAAAATAAAAATGCTCGCATATTATCATATATGCTCCGCTTTTTTATTTTAGCGTTCTGAAACCCCTCGGGTCTTGAGTCCTAAGAGGTTTCACTCACCCCGCCTCGACCTCGGAAAAAAATATCTAAGGAAGCTCTGATTAATTATGTTTTTCTGTCATTCTGAGGAAGCGTAGCGACCGAAGAATCTCGTAACTTATTGATTTTATAGACGTTGAGATTCTTCGCTTTGCTCAGAATGACATGCTATTGCGAATTAATCACCTGAAGACGCGCCGCATCCCTTCGCACCGACAACTCCCATCACGATAAACACTCCGAGCCGCGTCCAGATTGCAGGAAAAAATCTAAACTTTTGCCGTTTCGCGCCGATAGGGAATTGTAAAGGGGTTATAAATATATATGTTCATATATGATAATTATACGTAATATCGTTTCAATTTGGAGAATTGGTCTTTAATTCCGAGAAAGCTATTGACAATTACGCTATACTGGAATAGATTTCAGTATAGATTGGGTGCTTTCCAATTCCAACCGTGTGATTTTCGTATCACATGTGACTTTAGTGCTTGCGCTATGGGCAAAAATAATCTAAAAAAGATAAGAGAGAACATGCTCCTGAGCAAATCCGAGCTTTCGAGAAAGGCCGGAATCTCTCCGCTGACCATCGACAGGATTGAAAGAGGGTATTCGTGCAGGATGGACACGAAGAGAAAGATAATCCAGGCCCTCGGCCTAAAGCTGTCCGATAAGGGCAAGGTGTTTTCAGATTGAAAGAGTACCGGCGGACCATTTTGCGGGACCGGAAGACGGCATTCACAGGCATACGCCGCACAGGCCGGCGGGCCCGGCCCACGAGGTAACGAGATGAAAGTACCGTCTTTAAAGCTTCCTTCCTTGAACCTGTCCTCGTTGACGCTCCCGTTCCTCGGGAAAAGGGGCGCCATAGCCCTTGACATCGGCTCAAGCTTCATAAAGCTACTGCAGATGGGCCAGGCCAAGAAGGGCTGGGAGCTGCAGAAGTTAGCGATGGCGGAACTCCCGCCCGAGGCCATAGTCGACGGCTCCATCATAGACGCCATCACCGTGACCAACACGATAAAAGACCTCGTCAGGGAGCACAACGTAAGGCTCAAGGACGCGGTATCCGCCCTTACCGGCCAATCCGTCATCATCAAGAAGGTCAGCTTCCCGGCGATGACCGAGGAGGAACTCGCCGATTCCATCCAGTGGGAGGCCGAGCAGTACATCCCGTTCCCGGTCTCGGAGGTGAATATGGACTTTCAGATACTCGGCGTGGATACCGAGGGCAGGGGGCAGATGGACGTGATGCTCGTGGCGGTGAAAAAAGACGTCATAAACGACTACACCAACGTCATAAAGGAGGCCGGGCTTACCCCCGCCGTCATAGACGTCGATTCCTTCGCTATCGAGAACATGCTGGAGATAAATTATCCGGTGGCCCCGGGCGAGAGCGTGGCCGCGGTGAACGTCGGCGCCAGCGTTACGAGCATAAGCATAATCACCGGAGGCATCACCACATTCACGAGGTCCATCCCGACCGGCGGCAACCAGTTCACCGAAGAGGTGCAGAGGCAGCTCAACGTGAGCTTCAAGGAAGCCGAGGATATGAAGACCGGAAGGAAAGAGGCCCCGGAAGGCGGCTCACTCTCCTCCATCATCGATACCGTCTCGACGAACCTGGCCTTTGACGTGAAAAGGACGGTGGACTTCTTCCTGGGAGGGAGCCAGGGGACCTACATAAGCAAGATATACTTAAGCGGCGGCGGGGCCAAGATAGAGGGGCTTTTGAACCTCATCCAGGACAAGACCAACATACCCGTGGAGATGGCGAACCCGTTTAAGAA
>JACRNN010000262.1 GCA_016234955.1 Deltaproteobacteria bacterium
ATGATGGTCGAGGAGCCCGAGAAGGCCGTCTTCGGGCTCAAGGCCCTCATGAAGGCCACAGGGGCGTCAAAAGGGCTCATTGGCGTGGAGGAGAACAAGCCCGATGCCATCGAGGCCGTGAAAAAGGCCATAGGCGGCTCTACGGAGATAACCGTCGTGGTGCTCGAGGCCAAGTACCCCCAGGGCGCCGAGAAGATGCTCATAAAGGCCGCCCTTGGAAGGAAGGTCCCTGCCGGCAAGCTCCCGCTCGACGTCGGGGTCGTCGTAAACAACGTCGGCACGGCCGTGGCGATCCGCGATGCGCTTGTACTTAAAAAGCCGCTCATAGAGAGGGTCGTCACTATTAGCGGCAACGCCGTGGCCAACCCCGGCAACCTGCGGCTTCGCGTAGGCACGAGCTTCGAAGAGGCGCTCTCGCAGCGCGGCGGTATAAAAAAAGACGCCGAGGTGGAGGTCTTGAACGGCGGGCCGATGATGGGTGTGGCGCAGTCCACGCTCGACGTGCCCGTCCTGAAGGGCACCTCCGGGATAACGGCGCTCTCGGCCGGCCTCATAAAGCCGCTCAAGTACGGGCCGTGCATAAGGTGCGCAAGGTGCGTGGAGGCCTGCCCAATGGGGCTAATGCCCTACAGGCTCGGCGACTACGGCAGGGCTCATATGATAGAGGATTTCAAGGGGTGGGGCGGAATAAGCTGTATAGAGTGCGGGTGTTGCTCTTACGTATGCCCCGCGAAGAGGCCGCTTCTGCAGTGGATAAGGACGGCAAAGCTCAAATCGAGGGCCAAGCCCGCCCCCACCGTAAAGTAGTCGTCGGGCCGCTGTATTTGCGGCAAGCTTTGCACGCCGTAAACGCAAGTTCCTTCGGATACCCCTTCGCCGTCTCCGGGGTAGTTTGTCCGGGGCGATGGTTCTGTAGACATCTCGCAAGCGGGAAAGAGGCTATGGATAAGAACACGCAGGGAGCAACAGGGGCCGGGCCGGATACGGGCAAGAAGTTCATCGTCTCCTCGTCCCCGCACTTCCTGACCAGGGACAGCATACCGGGGATAATGCACTCGGTGGTGCTGGCGATGGTGCCGGCCCTGGCCGCGTCCGTCTATTTTTTCGGCCTTAGGGCGCTGCTGGCCGTGGCCGTATGCGTGGGCGCCTCGCTCCTCACGGAATACGCGATGGAGAAGATACGCAACAAGCCGCTTACGCTCCATGACGGGAGCGCCATAATAACCGGCGTGCTCCTGGCCTTCACGTTGCCGCCTAAGTTCCCCATCTTCGGCTTCATCCTCGGTTCCGCCTTCGCCGTAGGCGTAGGCAAACAGCTCTTCGGCGGCCTGGGCTTCAACATATTCAACCCCGCCCTTTTGGGCAGGGCGTTCCTCATGGCCACATACCCGGTGCTCACTACCACGTGGGTCGAGCCGAGGACGGTAGAGAGGGCGGTGGACGCCGTCTCCGCCGCCACACCGCTGGCCATGATGAAGTTCGAGGGCAAGCTTACTCCGCTGATGGACCTCTTCCTCGGCAACGTCGCCGGCTCCATGGGCGAGACCTCGGCGCTGGCCATACTCATAGGCGGGCTGTACCTCCGCTACAAAGGCTACATAAACTGGAAGCTCCCGCTCGGGTACCTCGGCTCCATGGCCTTCTTCGGCGGCATATTCTGGCTCTCGAACCCGGCCAAGTACCCCAGCCCGCTCTTCCATCTCATGGCCGGGGGGGCGATGCTCGGGGCATGGTTCATGGTCACGGATATGGTCACATCCCCCGTCACTCCGCTTGGACAGTGGATATTCGTCGTATGCGCGGGGCTTCTCGCCGTGGTGATAAGGCTCTTCGGGGGGCTTCCCGAGGGCGTGATGTATTCGATACTCTTCATGAACGCGTTCGTGCCGCTCCTGAATAAGCACACCCGGCCCAGGGTGTTCGGCGAGGGAGCGAAGGCGGACTGATTTTTGCAGGCTCAGGCTATCCCGGAGGATTCAAGGGCTTTGAATAAAATATTGAAAATGTTTCTCAACCTGACTATCGTGGGCGCTCTCTCCGGAGTAATACTGGCCTACGTCTACAGTTTCGCCAATCCGCTTATCCTGGCAAACAAGGAAAAGGAGCTGAAGGAGGCGATATTCTTAGTGCTTCCCGAGGCCAGGGACTTCAAGGTGCTTGAAAAGACCGTGGGCCAGGAAAAGATCGTCGTCTACAAAGGGATAGACGCAAGCGGACAGCCCGTCGGGTTGGCCTTCAAGGCAGACGGGGGCGGGTTCCAGGGCAATATCGGCATAATGGTCGGCCTCAACCTCGATTACTTGAGGCTCAAGGGCATAAAGATACTCGATCAGGTGGAAACCCCGGGCCTCGGCAACAGGATCGGCGAGCCGGACTTCGAGAACCAGTTCAAGGGCGTTGAAATAACCCCGAAAGTGGAGTATATAAAGAACCGCAAGCCGGAGAAGCCCAACCAGATACAGTCCATAACGGGCGCGACTATTTCATCCGACGCGGTCGTCAAGAACATAAATAACGCGATACAGAAGGTGCTCAAGGCCTTCCCCAGGGAAGAGGTCATGAAGGCCGGGGCCGGTGCGGCGGAAAAAGAAGATGGAAAAGGGGCAAACCACCCCGCCCCGGCCGTGGTGAAGTAGGGGTATCGGCGTCTGTTTCAAGGAGTCTTGATATGGCGGACGGAACACATTCGCTCTGGTACGAGTTTAAAAAGGGGCTCTGGCAGGACATACCTCCGTTCAGGCTGGTGCTCGGGACATGCCCGACCCTTGCCGTCACGAACTCGGTGATAAACGGGGTATCGATGGGGCTTGCCACGCTCTTTGTCCTGCTCGGCTCCAATATCATCATCTCGGCCGTCAGGCGCTACGTCGCCCCGCAGGTGAGGATAGCGGCGTATGTCGTCATCATCGCGCTACTCGTCACGGTCGCCGACATGTTCCTCGCCGCGAAGTTCCCGGCGATATCGAAGGCGCTCGGCCCCTACGTCCCGTTGATCGTCGTCAACTGCATAATACTCGGGAGGGCCGAGGCCTTCGCCCAGAAAAACCCCGTCCTGCCGTCGATCATGGACGCCATCGGCATAGGGATAGGATTTACCTTGAGCCTCGCCACTATGGGGTCCATAAGGGAGCTTCTCGGCTTCGGGAGCCTTCTGAAGTTCAGGATATTGCCGGGCGCGTGGTTCGAGCCCTGGATAGTCATGATACTTCCCGCGGGCGCGTTCCTCGTCTTCGGCAGCTTGATCGCCCTTGTCAACTACATTTCCGCCAAGAAGGCCGCCGGGACACAGACGCGTTAGGAGATAGTGACATTGAAGCTCATACTGATATTCATATCCGCATCGCTCATAAACAACTTCGTCCTTACCTACTTCCTGGGGATATGCCCGTTCGTGGGGGTCTCCAACAAGACTGAGAACGCCCTGAACATGGGCCTTGCCACCACATTCGTCATGACGCTTACCGCGGCCGTGACGTGGCCCATCTACAACTACATCCTCATAAAGTTCAACGTCCCGTTCCTCGAATACGTTGCGTTCATCATCGCCATAGCGGCCCTCGTTCAACTTGTGGAGATGTACCTTCGCAAATCGAGCCCCGCGATATACAGGGCGCTCGGCATCTACCTGCCGCTCATCACCACCAACTGCGCCGTCCTGGGGCTTGCCCTTTTCATGGTCCTGAGGGAATACAATTACGTGGAATCGATCATCTTCGGGTTTGCAACCGGCGTGGGCTTCACGCTCGCCATACTGATGATGTCCGGGATAAGGGAGGAGCTTGAGTTCGCGGACATACCCAAGCCTTTCCAGGGGATATCCATAACTTTAATAATAGCCGGCATGATGGCCCTCGCGTTCATGGGCTTTGCCGGGCTTATAAGGGGGTAAGGAGGCGCTGAGCGCCCCTCCGGTGATTATGATATCGAGCAATGTCATTATATCGGCTGTCAGCATGGGCGGGATAGGGGCGGCCCTCGCGCTCTTCCTCGCCTTCGCGGATGAAAAGCTCAAGGTCGAGGAAGACCCGCGTGTGGAGGCCCTGGCCGGGATACTCCCTGGCAGCAACTGCGGCGGCTGCGGATACCCCGGTTGCAGGATGCTCGCGGAGAAGCTGATAGCGGGCACGGCCTTGCCAAACGCGTGCGTGGCCGGTGGAAAGGACACGGCATTGAAGCTCGCCGAGATACTCGGCGTGGACGCCGGGGAGCACAAGAGGATGATAGCCGTGGTGCTGTGCAATGGGGGGGACGCCGAGGCCGAAAGAAGGGCGAGCTACAGGGGCGAGATGACGTGCACCGCCGCACACATAACCGGCGGGGACAAGAGCTGCGCCTACGGGTGCCTCGGCTACGGCGAGTGCGTGGAGGCGTGCAGGTTCGACGCCATGGCGATGAACGACAACGGCCTTCCGGTAGTCTTCCACGACAAATGCGTCGGGTGCGGCGCCTGCGCCAGGGCGTGCCCGAGGGACATAATAGAGATGCACCCGGAGGACCACAAGCTCTTCGTCTACTGCAGGAGCAGGGACAAGGGCGCCTACGCAAAGAAGGTATGCAAGGTCTCCTGCATCGCCTGTTCGCTCTGCGTCAAGGACTGCGTCGTCCCCGGCGGCATAGTCATCAAGGACAACCTCGCCACGGTGAACTACTCGCTCGCTCCGCAGAACGACGAGTCGATAAAGAGGTGCCCGACCAGGTGCATCCTCTTCGGCGTAGAGGAGTTGGCGACAAGGGACGCCTTTTACGCCTCCCGGAAAAATGCCATATAATCCCGGCCTCCTGAAACCTTAGGGCTTTAGACCCGTGGGGGTTTTATTTTTTCAAACTTCTGAGGGCTTTGTGTTTTAACAGGTTGCTGAAAAAGCCTCCAAAGTCGTCATTCTGAGGAACCGAAGGTGACGAAGAATCTTGTAACTTCTTGATTTCATCGGCCTTGAGATTCTTCGCGGAGTTTATCCTGAGTGAAAGACGAGATTCTTCGCTACGCTCAGAATGACAGGCTAAGATAGTTTTTCAGCAACCTGTAAGCGCCTGGAGGGTTTCATAGACCGTCACCTTGCCCGGCCCCTTCGGCCGAGTCCTTTGATAACCATAACTAATCCTGGGTTAATAGTATTTTAATCTTTTCCTGTTACCATGAAAAACATATGGGGGCACGGCCCGCCCGGCATGATCGAGAGGCTACGGACGGCTTCAACCATAATGGCCGCAAGCAAGGCGGTCCGGCGCTCAACGGGCCTGTGTACAGGGGGAAGGAAGAGATGAAAGGTGTAATTGCGCGCCGCTCGACGATAGCCTTCACATTGCTCGCGTTGTCCGTTTTTTTTCTCTTGACCTCGTGCAAGGGTTCCAAGACGGAGGTGAAGAACGCCGCCGGGCTCCGCGGGGGCGAGACCAGGCAGACGCTCTCGCCGATTGAGTTCACGGGGGCCACGGCTCATGCGTATGAGATAGCGAGAGAGATCCCCGAGGTGCTCGACAGCCTCCATTGCTACTGCGAATGCAAGAAGAACTTCGGGCACAAGAGCCTTCTCACCTGCTACGTTGACGAGCACGCCAGGCACTGCGACGTCTGTCAGGACGAGGCGTTCATGGCGTACGAGCTCCACAGGCAGGGGATGGACATAATCTCCATCCGTAAGGCGGTCGATGCGCGGTTTGCGAGCCTGAGCCACTAAAAAAAGGGGAATAGCGTGGGGAACAAATCTTTGACCATAGTCGTTGTAGTCGCGGCTATTGTCATATTCGGCGTAGGCGGCTACTACGTCGGCTCAAGGTCGTCATCGAGACAGGCCGCGGGCCGTGGCGTTGCGAACGAGCCGCAGGCCTCGAACTTCAACGCGGTGACGGCGGACCTCAAGTCGAGGCTGGACGCGAACCCGAAGGACGTCGACCTCGTCATGCGCCTTGCCGACGTCTATTTCGACGCCAAGCAGTTCACGGAGGCCGCCGAGTTCTACAAGAGGGCGCTCAGCCTCAGGCCGGACGACGCCGAGATATACAACAACCTCGGTCTCTCCATACACTACATGGGCAACTCCGTCGAAGGGCTCCGTTACGTTAACGACGGCGTCAAGAAGAACCCTTACCACCAGAGGATACTGCTCACCAAGGGGTTCATACTCGCCTATGGTCTCGGTGACATGGGGGCGGCGAAAGAGGCATGGGAGAAGGCCAGGGTCATAAACCCGGACAGCCAGATAGGCAAGGCCGCCTCCGAGTTCCTCGCGCAGACAAACGCCCGGACAAATAGAAAGTAGGTCGCAGGGGAAGATGGCGGAAAACTCGAAACAGGGGCCTGTAGAAGGGGCCAAGCCGTGGCACCGGACCGTGGGGTCGAAGGTCTGGTATTTTTTCAATTCATTAAAGCTGACGCTCTTTGTACTTATTACGCTTGCGATAGTCTCGATATTCGGCACCGTGGTCGAGCAGAACCAGCCGGTGGAGGCGTACCTCGCGCAGTACGGCGAGAAGTGGACGCGGACGATACTCGCCCTCCGCTTGAACGACATGTACCACTCCTACTGGTTCATGGCGTTCCTTGCCGCTCTCACGCTCAACATAATCGTATGCACGTTCGAGAGGTTCCCGCCCAAGTGGAAGGGCCTTATCCACCACAAGCCCGGCAAGTTCGACCCGCAGGTCATAGACAGATTCTCGCATAACGCGACGGCCACTGTGAGCGGCGCCCCGGAGGCGGTCAGGCAGAGGGCGATAGACCTGCTCAAGGCCAGGAGGTACAAGTTCGTCGAGTACCCGTCCGGGGACGGCGCCACGGCCCTGTATGCCTGGAAAGGGGTCGTTGGGCGACTGGGCTCGGACGTGACGCACATAAGCCTTCTTCTGATACTGCTCGGCGCCATAGTGGGCAGCTTCGCCGGATATAAGGACTTCAAGGCCGTCTACGTCGGCGGTTCTTTCAGCGTGCCGGATTCGGACTTCAAGCTCAGGCTCGATAAGTTCTGGATAGACTACTACGACACCGGCCAGATAAGGCAGTACAACAGCCTCTTGACCGTTATCGAGGGCGGCAAAGAGGTGCTTACCAGGCAGATATGGGTCAACGAGCCGCTTTACTACAAGGGGATACGCTTCTACCAGAGCCGCTGCCTGGCAGCCCTTATGCGGTGAAGCCCGTAGGCTACGTAGCCGACTTCGCGTATGACGAAAAAACCAATTCGGTATACTCGAATTCCGCCGAGGCGAAGAACCCGGCCGTGATGCTCGAGGTCTATAACGGGGATAAGCTCGTGTCCAGGCCGTGGCTCTTCCTTAAGTACCCCGGGGTCTTCCCGGCGATACCGAACTCGGACGAGGACCTCGTGTTCACGGGCTACCGCGGGACGATGTACTCCGGGCTGTCGATAAACAAGGACCCCGGCACCAACATAGTCTGGGCCGGCACGCTGGTCATGGCGTTGGGCTTCATACTCGCCTTTTTCGTCTACTTCAGGAGGGTCTGGGTCCATATCAAGAGGGAGGGCGGCAATACCGTCTTCAAGATAGGCGGCATGATAAACAAGAACAACTTCGTATTTGAAAAGGAATTGAAGGAAGTGACCGACGCCGTAACCGGCGGGGACCGTCCGCAGGCAGGGGGTAAAAAATGATATTGTCTTTGCTCTTCTTCTCGTTCTCCTTCGCGTTCTATCTCTTAGCGGCCCTGTTCTATCTGGGCTTCTGGATATTCAGGAAGAAGTGGATAGGCCAGACCGCGACCGCCCTGGCCGTGGTAACGCTTCTCTCAACTACCATGATCCTCGTCACGCGGGCCTCGGAGGCCGGGCACGCGCCGTTTTCAAACCTGTACGAGTCGATGGTCCTCTTCGTCTGG
>JACRNN010000263.1 GCA_016234955.1 Deltaproteobacteria bacterium
GTCGTAGAGGCTGGCCGCGGCCGCGCTGGCTATGGCCGCCAGCGCCGGGTCCTCGGAGGCCATGCGGGCCGCCATGGCGGTGGATGAGACGTCGAAGACCGCCGCGTTCGGCAGGTTGTTCTTGAGCCAGTTCCTGCTCTGGGCCAGGGGGTTGGGGTGCGAGCAGACCTTGGCGATATCGTTGACCTTGCCGGTCTTGTTCATAAGCGAAAGGGATATCTCGAGCATGACCTCGGCGCATATCTTGAGCCCGGAGGAGGCCAGCATGTCGAGCGTATGGCTCACAACGCCCTCGGTGGTATTCTCTATCGGCACCACCCCGAAGTCCGCCCTCCCCTTCTCCACCTCGTCGAACACGTCCGCGATGTCCTTCTTCGGGACGAACTCCCCGGATAGCCCGAAGTGCTGCATGCACGCCTGGTGGGTGAAGGTGGCCGAAGGGCCGAGGAACGCTATCCTTATCGGCCTCTCAAGTGAGAGCGAGGCGCTCATTATCTCCCTGTATACGTTTTTGAGGGCGTCGTTCGGGAACGGCCCCTTGTTGCTCTCGGTAAGCCTCTTCAAGACCTCTCTCTCCCTTTCGGGGACGTAGAAATCCGAGTTCTCCCTGACCTTGGTCTTGCCCACCTCGATGACGAGCGCCGCCCTCTCGTTAAGGAGCCTCAATATCTCAAGGTCCACCGCGTCTATGCGGCGCCTGAGGTCTTTTATGGTCGTCGTTTTTCTTCTCGGCATACGCTGCTTTACGGATAAAACGGCAAAAAGAGTGAAATACAGGGGTTAAGATTGAAGAATTAGCAGGGTGTTGAAAAACACCCTGCTAAGCAATCCATGGACGGATTGCCAAATTGCGAGACTTGAAAAGTCGAGCAATTTGTGAGGGTTGGCCGAATTAATTTCGGCCAACCCGTAGTTGAAAAAGCCATGGATGGACTGGTTGGCCGAATTAATTTCGGCCAACCCGTAGTTGAAAAAGCCATGGATGGACTTTTTCAACATCCTGTTAGATTAATTTATTCTTCTATAAAAATCAATAAGTTTTTGGATTTGTTAAAATTCTCCGCGGCAAGCTGCGGAGAATTTTCAAGTAAGGAATTTATCGTTTGTAATTCGCTCGCTCCTCCCCAAAGCCAAGCCGCGGGGAATCCACTCGCTATGCTTGTTGAAATGGCGTTTATGGGTGTGGCGCCGGGCCGGCGTCACGGCAGGGCCGGAAGCTGTGGCGTATCCGTTGGTACCGTTGCAAGCGGCGCTTAATCAGACCCCGGAGGAAACGCTAAAACCTCCGGTCCTCGGCGTAGACCCCGATGTTGCGGAATTTTTTGTAGCGGTTCTCAACGAGCGCGTCAGTGTCCATGGAGGCGAGGTCCTTCATCTGGGCCGCGAGCGCGGTCTTGAGGCTCTTGAAGGTAGACGGCGCGTCCCTGTGGGCGCCGCCCACGGGCTCCTTGACTATCCTGTCTATGATGCCGAGTTTCAGCAGCGATTGGGCGTCTATCCTGAGCGACTTGGCGGCGAGGTCGGCCTTGCTCCCGTCCTTCCAGAGTATCGCGGCGCAGCCCTCAGGGGAGATTACGGAATAGGTCGAGTACTCGAGCATGAGCATCCTGTCGGCCACCCCT
>JACRNN010000252.1 GCA_016234955.1 Deltaproteobacteria bacterium
ACCACCTTGCTCAGGAGCGCCGTCAGGGTCAATATCGCCAGGCTCAGGAGGAACGGGACCGCGGCCTCCCTGAATACGTATTTATCTATGGTTCGGAGCATCCGACAATGATACTATAAAGACCTGTTGCGGACAACGTGATTCTGCGCCCGCCGGCGCGGATGCCGTGGTTCCCCGCGGCTATATGCAAAAGCCCGGGGGTTTGCTCGCCTCCGCCGCGTCCATAAGCAGAGCGATGGAGGCAAGGTGATTTCAGTTGTTGACAAGATTTTTTATTAATGGTAGATTCGCTGATATTTTTTAGTTGCATTAATGACAAAAAGCGTGTATGTATAACTGGTCGTGACGGGCTTTTCTCAGCACTCCGGCGCGTCGCGCGGAGTCGAATTCCATAAAATTTTTCAAAAATGAACAGGAGGTTCAGATGGCAAAGGCGTTAACGAAGTCACAGATTGCTGATTCTATCGCTAAGAAGACCGGGGTAACGAAGAAGCTTGCCGCGGAGATGTTGAACCATCTGTCGCAGCTTGCGTACAAGGAGGCGAAAAACTCCTTCACGCTTCCGGGCCTCGGCAAGCTCGTGCTCGTAAAGAGAAAGGCCAGGATAGGCAGGAACCCCCAGACAGGCGCGGCCTTGAAGATACCGGCCAAGAAGGTTGTGAAGTTCAGGGTCGCCAAGGCCTGCAAGGACGCGGTTCTCGGCGGCAAATAATCCGCCCCCGGCGCCCTATTAATGTATTCCCCCGCGTAAGACCCTGCGGTACTGTATGCGTGAAGCGCGCGGATGCCGTGCTTCTTTGACGACATAAAGGCCCCCGGACCTATCGGTCCGGGGGCCTTTTTTTGCGCCATGTCGCCGTCGTAGCGCCGGGCCGGTTCGTGCCGCCTTGTGCGCAGGGCAGTGACCTATGAACCATCCCGCCGCCAAGCTATGGTACATCCGAAGGGAATATTAAAACCTTTTTTTTGTTTATATCTTTTGTTATATTGCCGGCATGAAGTGTCCGTTTTGCGGGTTTATCGAAGACAAGGTCATCGACTCGAGGCTCTCCCAGGACGGGAACACCACCCGCAGGAGGAGGGAGTGCCTCCAGTGCGCCAAGAGGTTTACGACATACGAGCGCCTGGAGGAGACCCTCCCGCTCGTGGTGAAGAAGGACGGCGCAAGGGAGACGTTTGACAGGGCCAAGATATTGGGCGGCATCATGAAGGCCTGCGAGAAGAGGCCCGTGAGCATCGAGGATATAGAGAAGGCGGCGGACAGGCTGGAGCAGAGGTTCCTTGACATGGGAGACAGGGAGATACAGAGCTCCGTCATCGGAGAGGCCGTGATGGAGGAGATCAAAAAGCTCGACGAGGTCGCATACGTGAGGTTCGCCTCGGTCTACAGGGAGTTCAGGGACATCAACGAGTTCATGCACGAGCTCAAGGACCTCCTCGACACAAAGAAGAAGGGCTGAGGCGATGCGCGCGGCAAAAGACGACCTTTCATCCCACGTCCGTTTCATGCGCGCCGCCATAGTCCTGGCCAGGAAAGGACTCGGCTCCACGAGCCCCAACCCGGCCGTGGGCGCGGTGATAGTAAGGAACAAGAAGATCATCGCCGGCGGCTACCATAGAAAGGCCGGTCTGCCGCACGCGGAGGTAGAGGCCCTCCGCGTCGCCGGGGCCGCGGCAAAGGGGGCGGCCCTGTACGTCACGCTCGAGCCGTGCTGCAAATGGGGCAGGACCCCTCCATGCACTGAAGCGATCATCCGTTCCGGGATAAAGAAGGTGGTGGCCGGCATGATGGACCCCAACCCCGGGGTATCGGGCAGGGGGACAAGGGCCTTGAGGGCCGCCGGCATAGAGGTCGTCTCCGGGGTGCTTGACGACGAGTGCAACAGGATAAACGAGGGTTACATAAAACATATAACGACGGGCCTGCCTTTCGTAACGCTCAAGCTCGCCTCTACCCTCGACGGCAGGATAGCCACCTCGATGGGCGAGTCGAAGTGGATAACCGGGCGGGAGGCAAGGGGTTTCGTCCACAGGCTGCGCGCCATAAACGACGCGGTCATGGTCGGGGTTTCCACCGTATTGAAAGACGACCCGGAGCTTACGGTGAGGCTTGCGAGGGGGAGGGACCCGGCCCGGGTAGTCCTCGACTCGAATCTGCGCATCCCATTGAGCGCAAAGGTCTTTAAAGAAGGCGCGCGGCTTTTGATATTCACTATTGCCGGGGCCGGCAGGGCTAAGGCTTCGATGGCCGCGGATAGGGGCGCGGAAGTCATAACCGTAGCCGGGAGCAAAGACGGAGTGGATATCAAAAGGGTCTTGAGGGAGATCGGGAAAAGGGGCGTGACAAGCGTGCTGGTGGAGGGAGGGGGCAGGGTTGCGGCGTCGCTGTTGAAAAAGGGCCTTGCCGACAAGCTCGTCTTATTCATCTCCCCCATTGCGCTCGGCTCCGACGGACTGCCCTCCATAGGTCCTCTCGGCATAAAGAGGTTGAAGGACGCCCCGAGGCTTGAGAGGATGGCTTCAAGGAAGATCGGCCCGGATATCGTCCTTGAGGGGTATTTCGGACATTTAACAGGCTGCTGAAAAAGTCCCATCTGCGGTGTCGTCCGACCCGCACTGCTCGTGCGGGTGGACCGGCTCGTCATTGCGGCGTACAGAAAAAGTACGACTTCCCATTGCAATTGTAAAGACGCAATGGGAACCCTGCCTCACTTCTCGACTCCTCGGGGAACCCATGCGAGAAGCATGGGTCGGGAGCTTTTTGAGCGGCCTGACGTGAATTTGGAGTTTTTCAGCATCCTGATAACCGATAACCGGGTTTTGGAGCATGGTATGTTCACAGGCATAATAGAGGGCGCCGGCACGGTAAAATCTATTGAAAAAAAAGGCGCATCTGGTAGAATATCCGTTGAGACCGATTTTTCTATCGACGGGACCGGGCCGGGCGACAGCATCGCGGTAAACGGCGTCTGTCTTACCGTGGACGCGCTCTCAGGGGACTCCTTCAGCGCGGACGTCAGCGGGGAGACCCTCCGTGTGACGACCCTCGGCGGGCTCAAGAAGAGGGAGAGGGTGAACGTCGAAAGGGCGCTTACGCTCTCAAGGCCCCTGGGCGGGCATATCGTCACGGGCCATATCGACGGCGTAGGGTTCATAAAGAAAAAGTCCGCGAGGGAAGAGAACCTCGATATCGAGTTCTGCGTCAACCCCGAGCTTATGCTCCATATCGTAAAGAAGGGCTCAGTGGCGGTCGACGGCATAAGCCTCACGGTGGCCGAGCTGACCGCTGAAGGGTTCAGGGTGGCCGTCATCCCGCATACACTGAGGAAGACCACCCTTGAGTTGAAGTCAGAGGGCGGGAAGGTCAACATAGAGACCGATATAATCGGCAAGTACGTGGAGAAGTTTCTGGCCGGGTTCTTAGCCGAAGGCAAAAAAGGGGTCAACGAAGCGTTCCTTGAGGAACACGGTTTCTTCAAAGGCCGCTGACCTGTGGAGGGATAGGGTGTCTATAAAGAGGATAGAAGAGGCCTTGCGCCAGATACGGGAAGGCCGCATCGTGATCGTTGTCGACGACGAGGACAGGGAGAACGAGGGGGACCTGTGCATGGCCGCCGAGAAGGCCACGCCGGAAGCCATAAACTTCATGGCCAAATACGGCAGGGGGCTTGTATGCCTTACGCTTACCGAGGAGAAGGCCGATGAGCTCGACCTGAAGCCCATGGTGGAGGAGAACACCTCGCTCCACAGGACCGCCTTCACGGTCTCGGTGGACGCAAGGGCCGGGGTCACTACCGGCATCTCCGCGTCCGACAGGGCCGTGACCATACTCGCGGCCATAAAGGACGGCGCAAGGCCCGAGGACCTCGCCCGCCCCGGCCATATATTCCCGCTGCGCGCTCGCACCGGAGGGGTGCTGGTGAGGACCGGCCAGACCGAGGGCTCCATCGACCTGGCCAGGCTCGCGGGGCTTGCCCCGGCCGGGATAATATGCGAGATAATGAAGGAAGACGGCGAGATGGCGCGCATGCCCGACCTCGAGGCGTTCGCGAAAGGACACGGCCTGATGATCGTGACCATAGCCGATATCATAGAGTACAGGCTCAAGAAAGACAGGCTGGTGAAGAGGGCGGCCGAGGCGGTACTGCCGACCAGGTACGGCGGCGAGTTCAAGGCCATAGCCTATACCAACATCGTGGACGTGCATGAGCACCTCGCCCTTGTCAAGGGCGAGATAAACCCCGATGAGCCGGTGCTTGTAAGGGTCCATTCGGAATGCCTCACCGGCGACGTCCTCGGCTCCGAGCGTTGCGACTGCGGGGACCAGTTGAAGGCGTCCATGAAGATGATAGAAAAAGAGGGCAGGGGGATAGTCCTCTATATGCACCAGGAGGGCAGGGGCATCGGTCTTGCCAACAAGCTCAAGGCGTACTCGCTCCAGGACTGCGGCCTTGATACGGTCGAGGCCAACGTAAAGCTCGGCTTCAAGCCCGACTTGAGGGAGTACGGCATCGGCGCGCAGATACTCCTGGACCTGGGCGTAAGGAAGATGCGCATCATGACCAATAACCCCAAGAAGATAGTGGGCCTCGAGGGCTACGGCCTCGAGATAGTGGAGAGGGTGCCCATAGAGACAACGCCGCACAGCGGGAACCTCAAGTACCTGAAGGTAAAGAAGGAGAAGATGGGCCATATCCTCACGAACCTCGATGAGGACGTAAAGGACGGAGGGCCGCAGAGGTAGCCTGCCGCATCCGCCCTGGGATCAGCCGTCCGATATGTGTATTTCCGCAGGCACTACGTCCGCGCACGGCGTTATACAGGCTGCTGAAAAACTTCGGCATAGCGTCAGGTTGCTCAAAAAGTTACAGATGCGAGGAGTCGAGAAGTGAGGAATGAGGCGTACTTCTTATGTACGCCGCAGTGACGAGCCGGGGCACCCGCACGAGCAGTGCGGGTCGGACGACAAAGCAGATGGGACTTTTTCAGCAACCTGCTAAAAAAAAGAGGAGGCTATATGCCCAGGATAATTGAAGGCAACCTTTCGGCCAAGGGCCTTAAGGCAGCTCTCGTCGTCAGCAGGTTCAACGACTTCATAAGCGACAGGCTCGTTGCCGGGGCCGTTGACACGCTCTTGAGAAGCGGGGCTTCCGGGGACGATATAGACATAGTGAAGGTCCCCGGCTCATTCGAGATCCCGGTAGTGGCGAGGAAGCTGGCCAGGGCCGGCAACCATGACGCGATAATCTGTCTCGGCTGCGTGATACGCGGCGATACCCCGCACTTCGATTATATAGTCGCCGAAGCCGCCAAGGGCATAGCCAGGGTCGCCCTTGAGTGCGAATGCACGGTCTCCTTCGGCGTGATAACCGCCGACAACCTCGAGCAGGCCATAGAGAGGGCGGGCACAAAGTCCGGGAACAAGGGCAGGGACGCGGCCCTCACGGCCATAGAGATGGCCAATCTGCTCAAGACGGTCGGTAAAAAGAGATGACACTCGCTCCGGGGGCGCTGGATATACGATGAACGTAAGAAGTAAGGCGAGGGAGAGCGCCCTGCAGATACTCTACAGGATAGACATAGCCGAAGGCGGCAACGATGAAGCCCTGGGGCCGGAGATGCGCGGCCTTGCCCCCGGCTCAGAGGCGCGCAGGTACTGCTCCGAGATCGTAAAAGGGGTGACCGAGGGCAAAGACGTCATCGACCGCGAGATAGAGAAGTACTCGGAGAACTGGAGTGTGGAGAGGATGGCCGTCGTTGACAGGAACATACTGAGGGTGGCCGTATACGAGCTCCTCTTCTGCAGGGAGGTCCCCTATAAGGTCGTGATAGACGAGGCCGTGGAGCTGGCGAAGAGATACGGGTCGGAGGATTCGGGTCCGTTCATAAACGGGGTCCTCGACAGGGTATACAGGGCGCGGCATGAGGGGCTGGGCGCCGAAAAAGTTTAAGGCTGCCTCTAAAAATTGCTCTTTTTCCCGACCTCTGTGTCAGGTCGGAAATAAAAATGCTCACATATTCCCATATATGCTCCGCTTTTTATTTCCGCCCTTCCTTGATTTCAGAAAAAAATATCTAATTTTTAGAGATAGCCTTAAAGTAATCATGATAAAATCGCCTCTAACGCACAAATAATTAAAAAAGAGGTTGACACCCGGCAGGAATTTTGTATAATCAAACTATAGAATAGGAGTTGCTCTTTTGAAGGTTCAGCTCTTGGATCTCGCCTCCCAGTACCGTAAGATTAGGAATGAGGTGCTCAGGGAGGTCAAGGCGGTATGCGATTCCCAGCACTACGTTTTAGGAAAGAATGTATCAGGACTTGAGGCGGAAATAGCCTCCTATTGCGGCGCCAGGTTCGCGGTCGGCGTGGCGTCCGGGACCGATGCGATACTCCTGAGCCTGATGGCTGCGGGCGTGGGGGTAGGGGACAGGGTAATAACAACGCCGTTTACGTTCTTTGCAACAGCGGGGTCCATAGCGCGTCTCGGCGCGGTCCCGGTCTTCACGGACATTCATCCGCAGACCTACAACATCAGCCCCGACAGCTTGGAATCACTCCTCAAGAAAAATTCAAAGGGCGTCAAGGCCATAATACCGGTGCACCTTTACGGCCAGTGCGCCGACATGGCCCCGATAAACAGGCTTGCCCGCGGATACGGGCTCAAGGTCATCGAGGACGCGGCCCAGTCCATAGGGGCCGAATACAGGGGGAGGAGGGCGGGCGCCCTCGGGGACATGGGTTGCTTCTCGTTCTATCCGACGAAGAACCTCGGTTGCTTCGGCGACGGCGGGATGGTCACCACCGGCAACGAAAAGCTCGCCCTCAAGCTCAGGATGCTGAGGGTGCACGGGAGCAAGGCCAGGTACTACCACGACATCGTCGGCGCCAACAGCAGGCTCGACGAGCTGCAGGCCGCGGTATTGAGGGTCAAGCTGAAGCACCTTGAATCGTGGACCGGCGGCAGGGTCAAAAACGCCGCACGATACGATAGATTGTTCAGAAAGGCGGGGCTCGAGGGCCTTGTGGCTCTGCCGTACATCCAGGATGGGAACCGTTCCGTATTCAACCAGTATGTCGTCCGCGTCAAAAAGAGGGACGAGTTGAGAAGCCACCTATCTCAGATAGGCGTGAGTACGGAAATATACTATCCTTTGCCTCTGCACCTTCAAAAATGCTTTAAATACCTCGGCTACAGGAAAGGCGATCTCCCTGTTTCGGAAAAGACAGCTAAGGAAGCATTGGCCCTGCCCATATATCCTGAGCTCAGCGAGGCTGAGCAGAAGTATGTCGTATCAGGTATCGTCGGTTTTTACGCGAAAAGTTCTTAGCCGTCTTGAGAGGCCCTATCCCGGTCCATCCGGAGGCGGCTTGCCGGCTTGAGCCCACGGAAAGGCTGGACGGCGTGGGCGCCGCGATCCCGTCCGTTTTAGCTGGTCAACGCGGGTTCATTTTTTCAGCGTTCTGAAGCCGGGCGCGGCGAGTTGAGTCAAGTATCGTCAAGGAGGCATGGCGTGAAAAGAGTATTGGTCACTGGCGGGGCCGGGTTCATAGGCTCCCACTTATGCGATAGGCTGTTAAAAGAGGGCAACGAGGTCCTCTGCCTCGACAACTTCTTCACCGGCCGCAAGGAGAACATAGCGCACCTCCTGGACAGCCGGCATTTCGAGCTGATAAGGCACGACGTCATAGAGCCTGTG
>JACRNN010000253.1 GCA_016234955.1 Deltaproteobacteria bacterium
CACCCTTATCACCTCGGATGAGGCCGGGATAATGATAACCGTGACGGACCTCCTCCTTAACGGGGCCGGCCTCGGCGGGCTTGAGCCGTTCGCCGTGGAGCTCGGCAAGGCGCTCGCCAACAAGATAGACACGGACATGCTGTCGGCGGCATCGAGCTTCACCAACTCGGTGGGGACCTCCGGCTCCAATATGACGGAGGTCAACTTCCTCTCGGCGATCTACACGCTTGAGCTCGGGAACGCCAAAGGGCCGTTCGTAGCCGTTTTACACCCGTACCAGGTGAGCAATCTGAGGTCGGCCATCGCGGCCACTACCGGGGCGGTGTGGGGAGGGCCCTCGGCGCCAGCCCTGGAGTTGGGGTCTCTCGGCACGCTCTACGGCGTGGACGTGGTGCAGTCCTCGAACTGCGCGTCGGTAAACGTAAACGTGGACAGGCAGGGCGTAATGATGCCGCTGGGCAACCAGTCCGGCCTCGCGTACGTCCTCAAGTCAAGCGCCAAGACGGAGTTGCAGAGGGATGCGTCCCTGAGGGCTACGGAGGTAGTGGTGACCGCCGTGTACGGCTACGGGTGCGTCAATACCGCGGCAAACGGCGGAGTGAAGATAATAACCAAGCACGAGTAAGAGGTAAAAGCGCTTCGGAAGGGGTTTAATTTCAACAACCCCTTCCGGCCTTTTAAAACCGGTATGGCGATAACTGTCGATTCTTTTCTAAAGCGCGGCTATGTGCCGCTTGCATGCAACCAATACGCCGGGGTCGCGTGGCGGGGCGAGTACCTCAAGGACTTCTGGATGTGGAACAGGCAGTATGCCGAATACAGCGGCGGCGTCAAATACATACAGACGATAAAGGTGACGGACCTCAAAGAGGCCGCGTTCAGATATTGGAGGGACGGCTGGGTCCCGCTAAAGCCGGTGGATGAGGGCCTTTTACGGATGATGGAGAAGGCGTTGCGGGGACACAGGGGGCTTAAGAAAAATGGGGTGAAGCTCCCGGACAATGACTTTTTAAAAATGCCGGAGGAGATACCGGAAAAATATCTCGGCCCCGAGGTAAGAAGGCACCTGGGACTCAATGACGGCCATGCCGTAACGCTGCAACGCGAAGACGAGCTGAGCGGAGAGTCGTTGGAGGCGTACAAAAAGACGAGGGGCGGATATTAGTGGAAAAGACGGAGAAGAGCGGAAAATGGTTCTACACCGGCCATTGCATGGAGGACGGCAAGACGCCGATAACGGTATGCGCTCACAACGAATCGCAGGAGCGCAGGTACCTCCTTGAAGGCTTCAAGCCGGTAGAGGATATCGAAGGCAAGGAACAAAGGCCCGGGAAAAGGCCGGCTAAGACAAGAGGCGGCAATGAGAGAAAATGAAGCGGTTGAAAGGGTCGTGGCGCGGGTTTACAGGGACCGCCTCATGAAGACCGGAAGGCTTCCTGATGGGCGGGAGACCAGGGAGATTGAAAAAAAGGTCAAAGAGGCCGTTGCCGCCGAGGACAGGAAGAGACGGAAATGAGCCTTAGCGCCGATATTGAAGGAATCGATCAATTCAAGGCCTCTATGGAGGGCTTCAGGGCGGCACTCTTTGACGGCACGGCGCTTCTAAATATCGCAAGCCAGGCCAGGGACAGGGTCATTGTAAGGACAGGCGCCGGCAAGGACATATACAACGCGGATTTTACGCCCTACTCCAAGAGATACCGGAAGATGAAGGAGGACAGGGGCATTGACGGGAGTGTGGTGGACCTCAAGCTCACGGGTCAAATGCTCTCGGATATCTCCCTCAGCTCAGAGGGAGGGGAAGCCGCAATCTTCTTTAATAGCGCGGAGAGCGAGGCAAAGGCCGCTTACCATAATGGAGAAGAGGCTGACAATAGCATGCCGCAACGCGCCTTTTTCGGATTGAGCGGCGAAGACAAGGATTATATAGAGGGTCTATTTAACGAATACGCCGACAGGGTCGTAAAGGAAGCGAATAAAGGATAGAGAGGTCACATTATGGCAGCCATCACATCGGCGCAAACAGGCAACTGGGCGGCAACAACAACTTGGGTCGGAGGCGTAGTCCCCGGCGACGGCGATACTGCTACGATCGCCGCCACGCATACGG
>JACRNN010000254.1 GCA_016234955.1 Deltaproteobacteria bacterium
AGCGAGCGCATTCCCCTAAGCCCAAGCCGCTGGGAGCTTCAAGTCCTAATTGTCCTGCCCGTCCGCCTACTCCTTCATGAAGCCCTTGAGGAACGGCTTTATGATGTCCAGGGGCAGGGGGAAGAGTATGGTGGAGTTCTTCTCCGCGGCGATCTCCGTCAGCGTCTGGAGGTACCTCAGCTGGAGGGAGACCGGGTTTTTGCTGAGGAGCTCGGCGGCCTCGAGTATCTTGGCGGAGGCCAGCATCTCGCCTTCGGCGTGTATGATCTTCGCCCTCTTCTCCCTCTCGGCCTCGGCCTGCTTGGCCATCGCCCTCTTCATCTCTTCGGGCAGGTCTATGGCCTTTACCTCGACGAGCCCGACCTTTATGCCCCAGGGGTCGGTCTGCTTGTCGAGTATGTCCTGTATGTTCTTGTTTATCTTATCCCTCTCGGCCAGAAGCTCATCGAGCTCGGCCTGCCCGCATACGCTCCTTAACGTGGTCTGCGCCAGCTGGCTCGTGGCGTACAGGTAGTTCTCCACCGCGATTATGGCCTTGTCCGGGCCGACCACCCTGAAGTATATGACGGCGTTCACCTTTACGGAGATGTTGTCCCTCGTTATCACGTCCTGGCTGGGCACGTCCATCGTGACGGTGCGAAGGCTGACCTTGACCATCTTCTGCACCCCCGGTATGAGCAGTATGAGCCCCGGCCCCTTGACGGACTGGAACCTGCCGAGAAAGAATATCACCCCGCGCTCGTACTCGGGCAGTATCTTTATCGCGCTCCACAAAAACATCAGGACAAGCGCTATCAGGATGAACGTGCCGCTTCCAATTCCGAATGCCATAATATTCCTCCGTTGGATATTTCAGGGACTGATCCCCTTTAATGTTTCCTCATGCGCGGCAAGGCCGCCCCCCCGCCCACAAAAGGTTCTCTCAAAAGACTTTTTCAGCGCCGCGGTTTCAGCGCGCCCTCGTGACCTTGAGGGTAAGCCCCCGGATTCCTTCTATCCTTGCCATGCCGCCCTTTTCTATCTCCTCGCCGCTTACCGCGTTCCAGTACTCGCCGGCTATAAAGACCTTGCCCGTCTTCCCGGGGCCGATATCCTCGACCACGCTCCCCTCCTCCCCTATGAGCGCCTCGGCCCCGCTTGCCGGTTTTTTGCGGTATACCTTGACGGCGTAGTACATGGCGCCGAGCATTATGGCGGTCATGAGCGCGACCGTGGGGAGCACGACCCAGATGGAGAGCCTCATGTACGGGAACGATCCGTCAAAGAGCATCATCGAGCCGAGCACGAGCGAGACCATGCCCGCTATGGCAAGCAGGCCGTAGCTCGTTATCTTGAGCTCCAATACGAAAAATATGAGGCCGAGGAAGACGAGCATCAGCCCGGCGTAGTTCACGGAGAGCGTCTGGAAGGCGTAAAAGGCGAGCACGAGGCATACGGCCCCGAGCACCCCCGGGAGTATGAGGCCGGGGTTGGAGAGCTCGAAGTAAAGGCCCACAAGCCCTATCATCATCAGGATATAGGCCACGTTCGGGTTGCTGATGGCGCTCAAGACCCTGAACCTGAGGTTCATCTCGATATTTTTTATCTCAGCGCCCTTTGTCTCAAGCGTCCTCGCCCCGCCGGGGACCTCGACACGCCTGCCGTCCAACTCACGGATGAGCCCCTCCCTGCCGTCGACTACAAGGTCTATGACCTTGAGCTTGAGCGCCTCCTCGGCCGTGACGTTCAAACTTTCGCGCACCGCGCGTTCGGCCCACTGCGCGTTCCTCTTCCTCTTCGCCGCGATGCCCATGATGTAGGCGACCGCGTCGTTTTCGACCTTCTTCGCCATCGTCTCATCCATTTTGCCCCCGCCCATCTCAACCGGGTGCGCCGAGCCGATGTTCGTGCCGGGGGCCATGGCGGCTATGTTGGCCGCGTAGGTTATGAATACGCCGGCGGATGCGGCCCTTGAGCCGGACGGGTAGACGTAGACGGCCACCGGGACCTCCGAGCCGAGCTCGGACTTGACTATGTCCCTCATCGAGAGGTCGAGCCCCCCGGGGGTATCAAGCTCTATCACCACCGCCTCGGCCTTCTCCCTTGCGGCGAGCTCGATGCTCTTTATGATGAATTCGGCCATGACGGGGTTTATTATCCCGTCGGCCTTGACGAAGTATACGGCCGGGGGCGGCGCGGCGGACGCAGGCGATACCGGGAGCAGGAAGAATAGGAGCGAAAATAGGATGGTCCGCGCCCTGATTGTCATGGAAAGATTCTATCAGGGATTCGGCTATAATGCAATGCGGGGTTTGGATGGTGAATGTGCCTCGCCGTATCAGTTAAATGAACGGAGCGAGCCGGGTCATGCCTTGCTTCTTCCCGGTTTTTCAGGCACTTCAGCGGATGAATTGAATCTTACGATGCCTTCCCAGTCAATCATGCCGTTCACGCAAAAATCGGCGATAAACTTCTGGGTGAACACGTTGATCAGACTTGAATATGAATTGAGGAAATCCTCGTTCCTCTCCTTGGCCTTGTGCCCCAGCGGCTCGACTATCCGGGTATAGAGTCCGGCATTGCCCGATATGAATTGCCAGAAACGCTGGCCGCACAGTTTGAGGTAGTCGCCTTTGTCGGGATTGTTGTCCCGTCCGTAACAGCAGCCGTTTACGGCGACAATCTTCACATCCGAGGTATTGCCGCCCAGGATTTTTTTTGCCCTCTTGAAGTCCTCTCTCATTTTTCTTATCTGGCTACTGTTGCCCCAATTGGGGCCGGATTTTATCGCGACGATATACCGTTTGTTTTCCTTTTCAAAATCAAGGTCAATGCCCTCTGAGGGGGATTTTTTCCCTCCGTAGACTTTACCGCAGACATGGATAGCGAGGTCTTCCAGAAAATCTCCGAAGATGGTCTCTTCTTGAGAGGACAAAAAGGCGTCGAGAAGCGTCTTGACGAAGTCTGAAGCGGTCAATATGTTCTTGGCCTTGAGGAGGTAAGGGTTTTTTCTGGATATTATCCTGTCTAACTTGAGGGTTTGCAGACTCTTGAGCCTGTTTTCATGGAAGGTGGCAATGTTTTTTTCGACATAAGACCTTATGTCATCTAAAGAGAGAGATTTGGATTTTTTCATATGCCTTTTTGGGGTTTTTGGCGGCGAGGTTGACCTGTCTTTGAGCTATGTTGAAATATTCCGGAAGAATCTCTATGCCAATGGCGCGCCTGCCCATAATTTGAGCGACAGAGACCGTTGTGCCGGAACCCATGAATGGATCCAATACGCAGTCACCCTCTTTTGTAAAGAGTCTTATAAACCATTCGGGCAGGGCCTTCGGGAAGGCGGCGCTGTGGTTTTTGTTGCCGCATTCCGTGGCCAGATGGAGGACGTTAGTCGGATAGGCCATCTCCCTTTTAAGCCAGTTGGATACGTTTTTGCCGAATCCGCTGCCGTTCTTAGCGTTGTCCCTTGTCTTATCCGTTTCGCTCAGATTTCTTAATCTGTTTTTCGCCCAATCGCCCGTAGGCTGCATTACCTCATTCTGATACATGTTGAATTTTTTGTCTTTGTTGAATTGCAAAAGCCTTTCCCATGCGTCGCGGAAGCGGTTTGGCCATTTGCCGGGATAGCAATTCTTCTTGTGCCAGATGAATTCCTCCGTCCAGAGCCATCCGAGTCTTTTCATCTCCATGATAAGTTCGATTACGTAGGTGTGCCTCTCGCAATTCAGCGCCTTTTCTTTTATATTAAGCAAAAAAGTGCCTTTCGGTTTCAAGACGCGGAATAATTCCCTTGAAATCGGCATGAACCAATCGACGTATTTATCCGGATGGATTCCGCCATAGGTATTTTTGCGGCTGTCCGCGTAAGGCGGCGAAGTGAAGATCAGGTCTACGCTGTTGGCAGGAATTGTCTTCAATTCTTCCAAACAGTTGCCGAGTATCAGAACCGGGGTAATTTTCATGTCCTGTAATTGTAATATGTCCTGATTTTGACCGCTTGGAGCAGGATTGGCGATACCCTTTTTATATTAGTAGGATAATACGGGACAGTCAAGGCCCATTTTTGAAAAATGGGTTTGTCGCCAGCGGGTTGTAAAATCTCAGGCCTGCCTGTCCTTTTTGATCTCATCTATCACCATGAGCATATCCGTCTCCGTCTCCTTCTTGAGCGCCGGTTTTTTAAGCAGTTCCGCCGGGTCGTAAGTCGGCATCACCTTTATCCCGTTGAACGCATGGAAGCGCCCCCGCAGCCCCTTCACGTCTGGGCTGCCGAGGATTAAGCCGGCCGCCACAGGGCCGAGCGCAACGATGACCTTCGGGGAGAGGGCCTTTATCTGCCTCTCAAGAAGGGACTTGCACGCCCCGGCCTCTTCAGCGGAAGGGACCTTGCCAGAGGCGGGCCTGCATTTGACCGCGTGGCAGAGGTACGCCTCTTCTCTCTCGAAGCCGGCCTTCGTGGACATCCACGCTATTATCCTTTCAAGCTGAGCGCCGTCGTTGCCGGAAAAGGGCCTGCCATTCTCCTCATCCTCGACGGTCGGGCAGCCTCCGATGAACATGATGACGGGGCTCGGGTTCCCGGCGCCCGCAACAGGCCGCGCACCCCAGTTGCGAAGGCCGCAGGCCCTGCACCCGGAGATTTCCTGGGAGAGCGCCTCAAGGGGGTCTTTCGCCGCCGGGCCGCCCTCCGGCGGCTCTCCCCGCTCGACGGGGACCTCGGTTATGCCGGACGATAGGAGGTATTCGAGCCTTCCTATGAGGTTTTCAACTATCTTCCTGTATTCCGCTCTTCCGTCCACGCGCGCCCCTTATAAAGATGGATGAAAAATGCCACATAATACGCATCTTCCCGTGTACCCTCTTCTTTTTCGCTTTACAAGGTATTTTTGTTTCTATAGCATATAGTATATATGGTCTTGGTTGCGGTACTATCTTTTTTTATCATCATCCTGTTGCCAGGCGCCGCGCACGCGTGGGGGCCTGCAACGCACCTTGAGATAGCGCAGGCGGCGCTCAACTCCGCGAACATGCTGCCGGCCCCGGTAAGGGCCCTGCTGGAGGGCTTCCCCTATGACTTCCTCTACGGCAACATCAGCGCCGACATCGTGGTCGGTAAAAACCTCGTTGAGGAACTCAAGCACTGCCACAACTGGAAGATAGGCTTCAATCTCCTGAGAAAGGCCGAGACCGGCCCCCAGAAGGCTTTCGCATACGGCTACCTGAGCCACCTGGCCGCCGATACCGTGGCGCACAACAACTACATCCCTGAGATGATGATACGCTCGTTCTCAACGAGGACACTCAGGCACATCTACTGGGAGATGAGGTTCGACGCCCTTGCCGGCAAGCACGTATGGCAACTGCCCAAGAAGATAGTCAAACACGTCGATAAGTCGGACGACAGGCTCCTGGACTCCATTATCGAGCGCTCCCCCCTTTCCTTCAGGACGAACAAGACGATATTCTCGAGCATGATAAGCATACAGAAGCTGGAGCAGTGGCACAGGATGCTCACTCTCCTTTCGTCTTCATCGCGGTGGGCGCTCGAAGAAGAGGACAGGGAGAGGTTTTTCAGCGCTTCGATGGAAGCGGTAACCGGCTTTTTGAACCATTCCCACAGGGCCGCGTGCGTAAGGTCTGACCCCACCGGCAGGCAGAGCCTCGACGCGGCGAAGTTCGTTAGGAAAAGGCTAAAGACGATACGCAGGCAGGGCAGGGACTGGGAAGAGGCCATGGACAACGCCCTCAGGGTGGTGAAGGTCTGAACATGCATAGCGAGCAGCGAGGCCCGCGGCTTGTTGCGGGGTCAAGCGAGCGAATAGGAATAGATACTTCCTTATATGCCGAAGATTCTCCGTAGCTTGGCTATCGGAGAGCTTCAAGACCCGGCGACAGGGCTCCATTCCCGTTCGGGTATTTATCCCCTCAGCCTCGTGACCTTATCGAGTATCCTGTCGGCCACCTCGTCCTTGCCGAGCGGCGGTAGCACCTCTATGTCGTTATTCCTGGTTATGATGGTGACCTGGTTTGATTCGCTGTCGAGCCCGGCGGGCGTGTTCCCGACGACGAGGTCGAGGTTCTTGTCGACGAGCTTCTTGCGCGCGTTGTCTTCGAGGTTTTCGGTTTCGAGCGCGAACCCCACGAGTATCTGGTCTTTTTTTTCCCTCCCCATGTACTTGAGCACGTCGTTCGTCCGCTCCATCTCGATGGTCAGCTCTTTGGCGTCCTTTTTTACCTTTGCGGGATAGCTCTTTTTTGGCCTGTAGTCCGCCACCGCCGCCGACATTATCACGAGCGTGGATTGAGGGTAGTACCTTACGCACGCTTCATGCATCTCCTCGGCGCTGGTCACCGGCACGAACGCGATGCCAGAGGGCCTGGGCAGGTGCGATGGGCCGCTTATGAGCACGACCTCGGCCCCCCTTCTGCGGGCCGCCTTCGCCAGGGCGTAGCCCATCTTGCCCGAAGAGGCGTTGGAGACGAACCTGACCGGGTCTATGGCCTCTCTCGTGGGGCCGGCCGTGACAAGGACCTTCTCCCCGGAGAGGTCCCTGGGGCTAAGGGCTTCCTGCGCGGCCTCAAGAATGTTTTCAACGGTCGCGAGCCTGCCCACGCCCTCGTAGCCGCAGGCGAGCGGACCCTCTTCCGGGCCCACGAAGAGGTATCCGAGTTTCTTGAGCCTCTCCGCGTTCGCCCTCGTGACAGGGTTCTCCCACATCTTGGTGTTCATCGAAGGCGCTATTAGGACGGGCGCCACGGCGGCTGAAATGACGGTTGTGAGGAGATCATCGGATATGCCGGAGGCCACCTTGCCGATAAAGTTGGCCGTTGCCGGTGCCACCAGTATCAGGTCCGACCTCTGCGCGAGCTCTATGTGGCCTATACCGCCGTTGCCGGTCGGCTCGAAGAGGTCGGTAGACACGGTGTTGCCTGCGAGGGTGGAAAGGCTCAACGGCGTTATGAACTCCGCGGCCGAGCGCGTTATCACGGGCCGGACAGAGGCCTCCTGCTTCACAAGGAGCCTGGTAAGCTCAAGGGCCTTGTACGCGGAGATGGCGCCGCAGACGCCGAGGACTATCTTTTTGTCTTTCAGGATCATTGTTTTAATGTCTCGGTTTTAAGGGTATCTATCCATACGCCTGTCTTCATCACCTTGCTGAATCTCATCCCCTGGGTCACCAGCACCGCCCTGTGGAGTTCCTCGGCGGTGACGGAGCCCGCGTCGGTCGTAAATCCGAGGGTCCCCGTGGCGTCTGAGAGAAACTCCACGGAAAACCCGATGTGGAACGCCTGTCTTGCCGTCGTGTCGCAGCACATATGGGTCATGTACCCCGAGATGACGATGGTATCTATGGACATATCCCTCAGCCGGCGCTCCAGAGTGGTGCCGGTGAAGCTGCCTGGCATGGTTTTCTCTATCATGGCGTCATACGGCCGTTTGGCGACCTCGGGGTGAATCTCCCATTCAGGGAACCCTTTTCTAAAGACAGGGGAATTCGCGGAAGTGGCGGTATGCCGGATGACGACTATGGGGATGTTATGAGTATGGGCCGCGTCCATCGCCTTAAGGATATTCTCGAAGCTCCCCGGCGGGTGGGAGACCCGGAGCTTGCCGGTAAAATATTCGTTCTGAACGTCGATGACCAATAACGCCCTCTTCATGACCATGCCTTTCTGAGTGAGATTGACTGCCGCCGTGGCCGCGTTGCAACGCAACCGGGGCTCTTCGCCGCACTTCCCTAATCCCCCGCGATAAAGGGGTTTCTCTCCCGCTCATCCGTTATCGTGGTCTCCGGGCCGTGGCCGGGGAAGACCCGGACAAAGCCGCCTGGATAGATAGATTACGCCGCATAAACGACTTCGCCATTCTTTGAATATTCTGCAATATTCGACTCGCCCTTTTCCCATTCATCCGGCGTCATGGCGATTGCCTCGATAGGTTCGAAAATCTCATAGATGGCATCGGAAAGAAGGTCTATCCTTTCCCAATAGCCCTTGCCAGCGAAGTCCCTTGAGATGACGATTATATCAATATCGCTCCCTTCCCTGTATGTCCCTGTCGCATAGGAGCCGAAGAGGATCAACTTGGCAACCTTTATCCCATTGGATTCCAGGGATTCCCTGAACCGGGATATGACCTTTAAAGCAGTCCTTTTATCCATTTCAAAATCTCCTTGCTTCTTGCAATCATACCCTGAGCAATCGGCGCGGTATAATCTCTTTGTAGTTTATCGAGGTCCTCAGGGTATCTGGTGGCGATGTTGGCCTCGCTTAGCCTTATCAAAAATTTTCCGTTTTCCTCCGATGGCTTAATGCCTATCTTGTTCAGCAAGTAAACGAGGTTATGGACTTTAGGAGGCATCTCATCCAATTTTTCGCGATATAGTCCTTTGACCGCCTTCTCTACCGACGGATGGCACATGTATACGGCGTAGAAGTATCTCCCGGCATTGAACATGACTTCAGCCGTATCCAAATCATAATCAGCCTGCCTTAGCCATTCTTGCGGCTTCTTTTCCATAAGGTTTTTTTCTTTAAGACCGCATTGCAACGCAACCGGGGCCCTTCGCCGGACGTCCCTAATCCCCCGCGATAAAGGGGTTTCTCTCCCGCTCATCCGTTATCGTGGTCTCCGGGCCGTGGCCGGGGAAGACCCGGACAAAGCCGCCGAGGGGGATGAGCTTCTTTTTTATGGAATCTATTATCTCATCGTATGAGCCGCCCGGAAAGTCCGTCCTCCCGATGGAGCCGGCGAAGAGGGTGTCTCCGGTGAAGACGCGCCCTTTTTTTTTGTCAAAGAGGCATATCCCTCCCTTTGTGTGCCCGGGGGTATGTATCACCCGCATCTTTATCTCCCCGGTCTTGATGACATCCCCGTCCTTGAGGAGTATCTCCGGGTCGCCCTGTTCCGGGGTATTGACGCCGAATAATATTCCGTGCTCGTGCGACTCCTTCATCAGGGTGGCGTCGTTGCCGTGGATGGCGACCTGGGCGCCGGTTGAGGCCTTGACCTCCGCGTTGCCGCCGACGTGGTCGAAGTGGCCGTGGGTATTTACTATGTATTTTACCTTGAGCCCCTCCTTCTTGACCGTATTGATGATGGCGCCAACGTCCCCGCCCGGGTCTATGACGACCGCCTCGCGGCTTTTTTTGTCCCAGAGGATATAGCAGTTCACCTCAAGCGGGCCGACTATAAGCGTCTTCATCATCTGCGGTAATCCCTTTGAGCATGACGTCGCTGGCGAGGCCGCGCGGCGCGCCTTAATCCGTTATCGGTTGTCTGTTATCGGTAAAAATACGTCTTTATCCTTCACCGATAACCGATAACTGATAACCGAGCCGCAGGCCGAGCGCTCAGGATGCGATCAGAACGACATATATTCTTATCGCCGGCCCGGTTACTTGAGCCAGTTTTTTATCCTTTCGGAGTACTCGGACAGAAGCTCCTTTGCCCTGTCCTCGGTGGACGCCTCGGCCACCAGATAGAAGTACGGCTGGTCCTGGCTCGGGTACGCCACCACCCAGTCCTCGCCGAAGCGTATCTTTATCCCCTCGAGATATACCGTGTCCTTGCCCATCGAGTATTCGGTGAGATGCCTCATTA
>JACRNN010000001.1 GCA_016234955.1 Deltaproteobacteria bacterium
CTCATTCTGGCACTGGACCACTATCCCGGTCGGTATATGCGTTATCCGTATGGCGGAGTCGGTCTTGTTCACGTGCTGGCCGCCGGCCCCGCTCGCCCTGAAGGTATCCACCCTCAAGTCCGCCTCGTTCACCTCGACCTCGATATTATCCTCGAACTCCGGGTAGACGAAGACCGAGGCGAAGGACGTGTGCCTCCTCTTGTTGGCGTCGAACGGGGAGATCCTGACCAGCCTGTGCACCCCCATCTCGGCCTTGAGATACCCGTAGGCGTACTCGCCGGCAACCGTGAACGTGACGCTCTTGAGCCCCGCCTCCTCGCCCGGCAGGTAATCCACGGTCTCCGTAGCGTAGCCCTTCTGCGCGGCCCACCGCAGGTACATCCTCAAAAGTATCGACGCCCAGTCCTGGGCCTCTGTGCCCCCGGCGCCGGGGTGTATGGAGACTATGGCGTTGAGCCTGTCGTGCTCGCCGGAGAGCATCCTCTGCGCCTCGGCATGCTCTATGGCCGCCTTCGCCTCGTTGAGCTTGCCCCGCGCCTCATCGGCGGATTCAGCGTCCCCGGCCTCTTCCGCGAGATCAAGGAGCACCCCGGCGTCCTCGATAAGGACGCTTATCCCGTCCATGGCCGAGAGCTCATTGGACAGGAGCGCCTTCCTCTTCATCAGCTTCTGGGCGTTTTGCTGGTCGGCCCAAATGGAGGGGTCGGCCAGACGCTCCTCGAGCCCCTTTATCTCCTTGAGCTTCGCCTCCTGGTCAAAGAAAGCTCCGCAGTTCGTCGAATTTGGCCTTTATAGCCGATCGGTTCTCCTTGATTTCCTCAAACATTATCGATACCTCCGGTCTTTAAACGCAAGAAAGATGAATATCCCCGTAAAAACAAGACATCCGTAAGCGAATATATCTCCGTACATGGAATAAAAAGTAAGAGGGCCCTTCCTAAAACCGACCCTGTCCACCATGACGCCCTTTTCAAATAGCGATATGCTGTCCATAATCCTGCCGGCCGGGTCCACCACGGCGCTTATCCCCGTATTGGCGGAGCGGAGCAGATAGACCTTGTTCTCCACGGCCCTCATCACCGACATCTCAAGGTGCTGGTAAGGGGCGGACGTGCGGCCGAACCAGCCGTCGTTGGTTATATTGACGATGATACCAGCGCCGTTCTTCACGGAGGTCCTCGCTATATCCGGGAATATGGCCTCAAAGCATATGAGCACCCCTATCCCGCCGCCGTCGTACATTATCGGCATGGCCCCGGGGCCTTCGGAAAAGTCCCCCACCCCGGCGGTAAGTTTTTTCACGAAGGGGAGGAACCTCTTGAGCGGCACGTATTCCCCGAACGGCACCAGGTGTACCTTGTCGTACTTGCCGACGATGGCCCCGCCGGGCGAGATGAGATAGGCGCTGTTGAAGTAGCTCGGGGAGCCAGTGGCGAGATTATATGAATAAGAAGGGCTGCCGGTCAATACGTAACTTCCCGCATCCCTCGCCGCGGCCTCGACAGCCCCGTCATTGGCGCTGTCAGCCCCGAGATAGAAGGGCACGGCCGTCTCGGGCCAGACTATGAATCCAGCGCCTGCCTTTGAGGCCTTTACGCTCAGTTCTCTGTAGATATCGAGCGTCTTTTTCTGAAAAGAGCGGTCCCATTTGACGCCCTGGTCTATCGCCCCCTGCGCCACGCCGGCGGTGACCCCCTTCCACGCGGGGGTCTCCCTGTCGACCATGCCTATCCTCACGAGGCCGTAGGCGGCTGTAGCCGCCAGCAGGACTAAGGCCAGCGCAAGCTCCCGGAGCGGGAATGCGGAATCCTTCTTCAAAAAATGCCTCATTATGAGGAATAACGCCGTATTTACCGATATTATCAGGAATGAGACGCCCCATACCCCGGTCGTATCGGCTATCTGGACCAATGGCGTATAGTAAGCCTGGGAATAACCGAGGAGCACCCACGGAAATCCCGTAAGGAGATAGCCCCTCAGGTACTCAAGCGCGACCCACACGGAAGGCGCGAGGGCAATCTGCAATATGCCGCTGAACCTCTCGAGTATAATCGAGAGGCAGAGGCCGAAGACCGCCACATAGAGGCTCAGGTACGCGGCAAGCGCAAGCATCACGAACACGCTTATCCATACCGGCACCCCGCCGTAGAAGTACATCGAGTTTATGACCCAGTATACTGTGCCGATGAAGAATACGAACCCGGAAAGAAAACCGAGCATGAAACCCCTGCCCTTGCCGGCCCCTTCCACGGCGAAAAAAAGCGGGACAACGCTTGCCCAGGCCGCGAAACCGAACCCCGCGGGCGGGAATGCGAGCACGAGGATAAGCCCGGATAGTATGGAGAGTGATATCCTTTTCATCCTGCTATTTGATCGTCATGAAAAATACGCGGTAGACAAGGAGGGTAAGCCCCGTACCGAGAAGGGACCCGATGACTATCTCGGTCCTGGTGTGGATCCCTCCGACAAGCCTTGAGTGGCTGACCATGGTCGCCATTATGAAAGAGAGTATCACCACGGTAGGGTCGAGGGTGATAAGGCTTAAGGAGGTGAATAGCGAGAAGGCCACGGCGGCGTGCCCGCTCGGCATCCCGCCGTGAAGGGGCTTGCCACGGCCTATCGTCGCCTTCAATACCACAACCGCTATAAGCACGAGGAGAAGCGCTATGACCGCTAAATGCCCGGAGAACATCCTTGCCTCCTTCAGGGCAAGCCCCATCGGTTCGTAGAGGTGCCTGGAAAATATCATGTACGCCATTATAGCCACGCCGACCGAGGATATCAGCACCGCCCCGGCGGAGACGTCCTTGGCGTTCTTGGCGATGAGGTTGTGCTTTTCCTCGACGAGGTTCACCACCTCTTCGATGGCCGTATTCATCATCTCCGCGAAGAGGAGGATGACTATCGAGATGGAAAAGAGCACGAACTCGACCATCGGCAGCCCGATGAGGAGGCTCAAGACAAGTGCCGCGGCGGCTATCACGTAGTGGTAGCGCACGTGCCTCTGCGTCTTGAAGGCGTAGATGACGCCTTCTATCGCGCAATTGAGGCTCTCCAGCCAGTTCTTAGGCTTTATTATTTCCTTATGGTCGGTCATGGGGAAACAGGTATGACTATAATTTTTTCGCCGTCAGGAGGAAACTCCTGACGGGACTGGAATTTCCATTTTTCAGGGAATGTCTTCTCCCACAGGATTTATTTGGCCTCTATTTATCAACTCAACGTCCGGCAAATTATTGTATACCTCTATATATGTCTTGCAACTTGTTAATGTATCAACAACCACGCTTAAAGGTTCAGCCCAAATCTCCGGCAGATCCGCTTCAAGCCTGTATGTCGCTGAGAACGCCAGTTTCTCCACAGGGGGGCAGAATTGAGCATCAATACCCGACTTGTTGCCACGAGCATCAATGCGATACCACCCGAAGTCATTCAAATACACGGCGTTAAGACCATGCAGGCTATATGGAGCTCCATTATGGAAGCTCTGATTAATTATGTTTTTCTGTCATTCTGAGGAAGCGTAGCGACCGAAGAATCTCGTAACTTATTGATTTTATAGACGTTGAGATTCTTCGCTTTGCTCAGAATGACATGCTATTGCGAATTAATCAGATTTGGTAACATAAACCCGCCGCGAGCTTGTTGGCCCGGAGTAGGGCGGCAAGAAGGTGACTTTTTGAATAGCAATATCCTGTCTTGTGCAACAAGACATCCGATGCCTTGCAGGTGACAGGATTCAATTTGTAATCATGGCTATGTCTAATTTCATCCCTAACCCATTCAAAACATTTCTGTGCAATTTCAATTTGAGACGCACAACCGCCGGAAAGTCGTGCGGCTAATTCCGCGACCGACGGATGATTCCAATCAATAATTTCGGTTGCTTCTAAGGAACCTCTGATTAATTCGCAATAGCATGTCATTCTGAGCAAAGCGAAGAATCTCAACGTCTATAAAATCAATAAGTTACGAGATTCTTCGGTCGCTACGCTTCCTCAGAATGACAGAAAAACATAATTAATCAGGAAAATTCCCGTGCCGTCAGGAGTTTCCGCCTGACGGCAATCTTCATTATGGGTTAATCCCTTTTATCCGTCTCAACGGCTTTTAGTACCTGCGTGGTTATTTTGGGATGCAATATCCTGCCGGTATGGAACGGCACTACAACCCTCTTATTCTCTTTAATGTAGACCCTGTGGCTCCCTTTGCTCCTGACCAATCTAAAACCAGCTTTAAGGAGCATGGCTTCAGCCTCTTGAGACGTCAGCCTTTGGAGTTTAGGCAACCTCGACCTCCAGAGATGTGGTAAGTATCTCTTTACTCAAATAAGCCTTCTTCTCTTCATCGGAGAGGGTTTCGACATATAGCTCTATCGCCTCTTTAATATTCGCCATGACCTCATCCAGAGAATCTCCTTGGGTCTGGCATCCTTCCAATTCGGGACAATAAGCATAGTATCCATGCTCATCTTTTTCGATTACAACGCTTACTTTATATGACATTATCGCCTCCGCTTGTTTTTGAACACGCATGGTGAGCGCCCAGCCCGCGGCTCGGCCCCCCGTGCCCTCAGGGGTTCCCCCTGACGGCGCTCTTCTCAAACCAGCCCCTCCTCCCTCAAAAGCCTCAACAGCTCCGCTTCCTTCGCCTTCATCTTCCCGGCCTGTCTGCCGCCCTTTACGTGGTCGTAGCCGATCAGGTGCAGGAGCCCGTGGACCATGAGCCTGGCGAACTCCTCCTCAAGCGTGACGCCGAAGCGCTCCGCCTGCTCCACGGCCTTATCAACGGAGATGACTATGTCACCGAGCATGTACTCGTCGTCCATCGGGAAGCTCAGGACGTCGGTCGGCTTATCCATGCCGCGGTAGGCCCTGTTGAGCTCCCTTATCCTGGGGTTGCCTGCAAGGAGGACGCTCAACTCACGGTTTTTTAACCCCAGGCCTTTTAATGCGGCCCCCGCCATCCGCCTTATCTTCCCGATTGCCGCCACCTTTGCCCCGGCCTCCCTTGCCACCATGATCTTCACGGCGGGGCTCACGCCTCCTCCGGCGCGGAGACCCTCTTCCTCGACTCCATCCTCTCAAAGGCCCTTATGACCTCCTGCACGATGGGATGCCGGACGACGTCGGCCTCGGAGAAATTCACGAACTCTATGCCCTTGACCTCCTCGAGTATCTTCCGCGCCTCGACGAGCCCGGAGGGCTTTGCGAGCGGCAGGTCTATCTGGGTTATGTCCCCGGTTATGACCGCCTTTGAGCCGAAGCCGAGCCTCGTGAGGAACATCTTCATCTGCTCTATCGTGGTGTTCTGCGCCTCGTCGAGGATGACGAAGGAATCGTTGAGCGTCCTGCCCCTCATGAACGCCAGCGGGGCGACCTCTATGGTGCCCCTTTCCAGGAGCTTCTGCGCCCTATCGTAGTCGACCATGTCGTGGAGCGCGTCGTATAGCGGCCTTAAGTACGGGTCGACCTTGGCGGCGAGGTCCCCGGGCAGGAAGCCGAGCTTTTCCCCGGCCTCCACGGCCGGCCTCGTGAGGATCAGCCTGTCGGCCTCCTTGCTCGTAAGCGCCGCAACGGCCATGGCCATGGCAAGGTAGGTCTTGCCCGTCCCGGCCGGGCCGATGCCGAAGACGATGTCGTGCCTCCTTATGGCGTCGATGTATCTCTTCTGTGCTATGCTCTTGGGGGCGATTATCTTTTTCTTGTAGGAGACGTAGACCGTGTCCATGAATACGTCCGCAAGGCGCACCTCCCTGTTCGAGGATACCATCCTTACGGCGTAGTCTATGTCATGTGGGTAGAGGGGATATCCTTTTTCAAGGAGTGAATACAGCTCGGTAACGAGGCGCTCCGCCAGGTCGGCCTTATCCGGCGGGCCCTGTATCGTGACCATGGCCCCCCTCGTGTTTATCTCCACGCCGAGCTTTTTCTCGAACCTTCTGATGTTATCCCCGCCTTCGCCGAAGAGCCGCATGGCAAGGCTGTTATCCCCGAGGCTTATCTGTTTTGTCACTCTCCCGGTATCTTCCAAATCGGTTTTCCGCCTCACGGTCTTTATTCAAAATATCTCACATACGGCCAAATAAAAATATTACCATAATACGCGGGGCTTTTCAATCAAGGCCGCAGCCCCGGGGTCTGGCCCTCAACTTGCGCGGGGTCGGCCCGTATCTATCAAGCCCTAAAAGATAGCGCCGTGGCCTTCTCCTTGAGAATAAGGCACGAAGTTAAAATTCTCCGCGGCTTGCCGCGGAGAATTTTCAAGTAAGGAATTTATCGTTTGTAATTCGCTCGCTCCTCACCGCGGCAAGCCGCGGGGAATCCGCTCGCTATGCTTGTTGACGGGGCGGCGCTTACGGGGTGTAAAAAAAGCCCCGGTTACGGGGCTTTTTTTGCGTATCTGTATGCTTGGGTTTAAGGGGCGCCTTTTCAGGGCGCTAATTGCCGGGCCAATTCCACCAGCGCGATACTTCCGTCGGGAGTATGCACCGTGCGCCGGGTCAGACCGGCACAGACCCGTCCATGAAGATGGTGTTCTTTAAAGCGACGTCCTTCTCCTCCGCGAACGTATCCGTAAACTCCCATCTGGCGGGCTTTCTGAGTATCTCCTGGACGAGCCTGTGATTCAGAGAGTGCCCGGACCTGTGGGCTATGAGGTGGCCTATCACAGGGGCGCCTATAAGGGATATATCCCCCATCAGGTCGAGCACCTTGTGCCTGACGAACTCGTCCGGGTACCTCAAGCCGTCCTCGTTGAGGATGTCGCTGTCGCCTATGACTATGGCGTTATTCAATGAGCCGCCCTTTGCCAGTCCGTTGGCCTTGAGCGTTTCTATGTCGCGCAGGAACCCGAACGTCCTTGCCCCGGCTATCTCTTCCTTGAAGACGTCGGTTGAGAAGAGCCCGGTGAAGGTCTGCTTGTTGAGCATCGGGTGAGAGAAGTCGATGCTGTAGTCTATGGTGAACTCGGCCTCTTCAGATGGCAGGAAGAGCACGTACTTGTCGCGGTCCTCCACCTTTATCGGCCTCTTTATCACGAGGTGCCTTCTGGGGCTGGCCTGCGCCCTGAGTCCCACGCCCTCTATCGCCTCGATGAAGTGAGAGGCGCTGCCGTCCATGACCGGGACCTCCGGCCCATCGAGCTCCACCGCGGCGTTATCGACGCCGAGGCCGTATAACGCGGCCATAAGGTGCTCAATTGTAGATACGGTTACGCCCTTTGCCCCTATTGTAGTGGCGTAGCTGGTCGCCACGACGTTGGAGGCCACGGCCCTGATGGCCGGGGAGCCCGGGATGTCCTTCCTCAAAAAGGTTATTCCGGTATCCTCGCCCGAAGGGATGAGCCTGACATTAATGTCGCGGCCCGTATGGAGGCCTATGCCTGAGAACCTTATCGTATCCTTTATCGTATGCTGCATCTTCATGGGATGATATTAAGCAAGGAGTATGCCATTATTTAAATCGCTTGGAATTCAAAGAGTTACATTAGCAATAGCCACCCAATGCTGTGTGTTAAATGCCACAAAACCGGATTGTGTCTCTTTTTTGCAACTTTTCCTACCGACCCTTCAAGTCCTCAGCGGTCGCTTGCAGGAGACTTCAGTAAGTTATCCGGCGTGTTTCCAGGGCGTTGTGATCGAAAAGTTTTTTTGAGGATAGTCGATATGAAGGATAAAACGGCTCAAGAAGCTGTTCACGCCGAGAAGAACAACATGCGGATTCGGCATAAAATCAATCGGAGTATCGGGTACGGTATGAAGGCGCTCTCCGGTAACGGGGTGAAAAATCTCGAATTTCGTCATATGGGAGTAGGCTGCGGTAATGCCATTCCCGGTGTTTATCTGCTTTGTTTCCCCTGTTTGAAGATTATGGCCGAGTAGCGGTGCGAGAGCGGCGGGGATGGCGCATTCATCCGCACCGGTGTCAACAATGCCAAAGGTTCTGCAACTCTTGCCGGTATGCGGATTGATGATTTTAATGGGAAGTACAGGGTGGCAGATACCGTCATTGAAAAAACTGAAAGGACAGTCTCTTATCGGCATCAGTATATATGGACAAGATTTCGCTCGGGGATGTAAAAAACCACTGGATCATCAATTCCCGCTTCTTTGGCGGAATTATAAACCTTAACAGGGTCGTCTCCAGAGCAAAACACATCTTTTTCAAGAAATGACCTGATTGCCACATATTTTCCGTCGTAAAGCTCCGCATTATTGATAAGTACATTCGGCACGGCACACGCTCCTGATTCCAGACGGATGGAGAAAACGACCTTCTATCATTGGAATCGGCACTTTTTTGAGAAACTTTAATTTAAGGAAGCTCTGATTAATTATGTTTTTCTGTCATTCTGAGGAAGCGTAGCGACCGAAGAATCTCGTAACTTATTGATTTTATAGACGTTGAGATTCTTCGCTTTGCTCAGAATGACATGCTATTGCGAATTATTAACTTGGCAATCAAATAGTTGAGCATTATGGTAAACATTATGGTATGATATGCGGCATGGAAAAGACCGATGCTCGCAAGATGAGTCAGGACGTGCAGTATCAGATGAGGAAGCAGATCGTCAAGCTTCGGCA
>JACRNN010000255.1 GCA_016234955.1 Deltaproteobacteria bacterium
CCACGGGATGATCTCGTCCATCTCGGCGAGGAAAACCTCACGCCGGGTCTGCTTACGATAACGCTCAAAGCCGCTTTCAGCAACTGTCCGTTGGCGCATTCGGTCAACCTCCGTGCCGCGTGATGCGTGTAATCATATCATAGGGCAGGGAGAGAATAAATCAGAGATTCCTTAAGTATATCTCCCATAAGTGAATCGCTTGATCTGAATAAGGCTGGAAAAATGCTTATAAGGCCGAGAGGGATTGATAAATGAAAGGGTATCTAAATATTGACGAACTATCTGAATATCTGGGGATTAAAAAGAAAACCTTATATAACAAAGCCAATAGGGGTGAAATTCCTTATTTTAAATTCGGCAGGCTTATCAGGTTTAAAAAGTCCGACATAGACGCATGGGAGATAGGTCAGAGGAAGATAGTTGACGCCGATAAAAGGGCCAAAGATATTATCAGGAGTTTTGACAAAAAAGACATGATGGATATAGATGTCATCATGCATAAAGCTGTTGAGGAAACGGCAGGGAAAAAGGTATACTCTAATCACCGGAAAGTCAGACCGACCAAGGGCCTCGGAGAGGAGGAGAGAGATGGGACTTTTTAAGAGAGGCCGGGTCTGGTGGATGTGTTTTAACCATAACGGTGAGCAGATACAAAGGTCCACAAAGGTAAAAGATAGAAAACTTGCCGAAAAGATTGAAGCAAAGGTCACAACCCAAATAGCTGAAGGCAAGTGGTTTGAGAAGCCTGTCACAGCAGATAAGACCTTAAGTGACTTATTGGATAGATATATCAAAGAGCATTCCGCTCCCAATAAGGCGCCCGGTACCGCTAAGAACGATATCTGCCTGGTGAAGGATATGAAGGAGTTTTTTGGAGACACGCGTTTGAAGGATGTTACTCCAAGCCTCATATCTGCCTATAGGGCCAAATGCAGGGAAAAGGGCCTTGCCGCGGCTTCTTTAAACCATAGACGCACTCTATTGCATCAGGCCTTCAAGCTGGCTGTAAGGGAGTGGGAGTGGTGACAGACAAATCCTGTAGAAAGGTCTCAAGGGAAAAGGTCAGGAACGAAAGGGACAGATGGCTGACTGTGAATGAGGAGAAGAAGTTGATAGAAAAATGTGTCCTTCATCCAACGTTAAAGGAAAACAAGACGGAGCCGCGCTATTGGCTGCGGGAGGTGGTTGTCTTTGCCCTTAGCACCGGGATGCGTCAGGATGAAATCCTTTCCCTTGAGTGGCCCGATGTTGACCTTTTCAGAAAGACCGTCACCGTGGTAAGGTCCAAGAACGGCGAAAAGAGAACCATACCCTTGAACCGGAAGGCCTTCGAGCTTCTGAAGGAGAAAGTAAAGGTAAGGCATATCAGGGACAGCCATGTCTTTGCAAGGGAGGCCTGCACGAAGATTTTAAGAAGGAATCTCCTCAGGGCGTTCTATAACGTTCTGGATCGCGCCAGGATAGAGGATTTCAGGTTCCATGACCTCAGCATACCTTTGCCACAAGGCTTGCCCAGGCCGGTGTAGACCTCTACAAGATAGCGAAGCTTCTGGGACACAAGGACATCAAGATGACGCAGAGGTATTCGCACCATTGTCCAGAGAGCTTGAGGGATGGGGTGGAGGTGCTGGATAAATGTACAACAGTTTTACAACAGTCCAATGAAAAAGGGGCCATGCTCAACGCATAACCCCTTGATTTTCCTGGTGGAGCAGAGGGGGATCGAACCCCTGACCTCAAGACTGCCAGCCTTGCGCTCTCCCAACTGAGCTACTGCCCCGGTAATCGCGGCGATATTGCCCGCTACAAAAATCTACGGCAACCTGCTCTCAAACGTCTTTAACTACAACGCATAATGATAGAGCGGATCAACAACAATCCGCGGCAACCTGCGCTCTTTCAACTACTGCCCCGGCAATCCGTTGCCGCCTGCCGTCATGCCCGCGTAAAGACCCGCTTTGGCATCCCAAAGACCAGCGCTACATCCCCCGGCGCGCCGTCGTAAAGACTTATATATTTAACATTCCCGGTATGCGCGTGTCAACCGAAAATTATAAGACGGAACGCCGCGCTTGCATAAAAGGGGCGGATGTGTTAAAAAAAACTGAAGAGTGGCGCTCGCATATGCACTTCGGGTTGAATCACAACGTGAAATACAGGGGAGAGATTTACCACATCCAGACAGAGGACGGCGGTAAGAAGAACCCCGTCATAACCACTCACCTTTTCAAGGGCGGCGCGGTCCTGACAACCCGGCGCACCGCCTACTCCGATATCTTGAATTCAGAAAGGCACGACAACGCCGCGATAAGGGAGATGATGCGCGCCCAGCACCTCCGCGTCCTTAAAGACCTCAAGGAGGGGCTCTTAGACGGACGGTTAGAGGGGCGTCCGTCGGAGGATGACCGTCGCGGCTTGTGAGTTGAGCGAATGGCGTCCGCCCTGACCTTTAGCGCGGGGGCTTGAAGCTCCCAGCGGCTTTTCCGCGGGGGATCTTCGACATGTAGGAAGCGCCTATATCCGATCCGCTCGTTCGACCCCCGCGGCCTGGGCTTAGGGGAATACGCTCGCTATGCGTGTTTACAGAATATCATGAACATTACGGCCATAAGAGGCTTCAACGACATACTGCCCGGCGATTCCGACGTGTTCAGGCTGATAGAGTCCGAGGCCGGCAGGGTATTTTCAAGCTACGGGTACTCCGAGATAAGGCTCCCGGTGGTGGAGAAGACCGAGCTCTTTTCGAGGTCCATAGGGGAGACCACCGACATAGTGGAGAAGGAGATGTACACCTTCCCGGACAGGCACGGCGACTCCCTTACCCTGAGGCCGGAAGGGACCGCCTCGGCGGTAAGGGCGTACATCGAGCACAAGCTCTATACCCTGCCGGTCGCAAAGCTCTACTACACCGGGCCGATGTTCAGGTGCGAGAGGCCGCAGAAGGGCAGGTACCGCCAGTTCTACCAGGTAGGGGCCGAGTGCCTCGGCGACGACTCGCCGAGGGCTGACGCGGAGGCGTTGTCCATGCTGATGACCTTCTTTGAGAGGATCGAGCTCAAGGGCGCGACCCTCCAGATAAACTCTCTCGGTTGCGCGCGGTGCAGGCCTGCCTACAAGGAGAGGCTCAAGGCCTTCCTCGCCGGCAGGGTCGAGGGCCTCTGCGAGAACTGCCGAAGGAGGGTCGGGGCGAACCCCTTGAGGGCCCTTGACTGCAAGGGCCACGGCTGCATCGAGGCCACCAAGGACGCCCCGTCTATAATAGAGTCGCTCTGCCGGCCATGCTCCGGCCACTTCGACTCCGTCATGGCGCATCTCCGGCTCTCGGGCGTAGAGGCGCGGATAAACGCACGGATGGTCAGGGGCCTCGACTACTATACAAGGACCACCTTTGAGATTATCGCCGAAGGGCTCGGCTCGCAGAACGCGGTCGCCGCCGGAGGCAGGTACGACAGGCTCGTAGCCGAGCTCGGGGGCCCAGAGACCCCGTGTTTCGGGTTTGCCGTGGGCATGGAGCGTCTCGCCCTTATCATCAGGGAGGGCGTGCCCGTCCGCCCGCTCGGTGTATTCATAGCGCTCGGCTCCCCGGCGGAGGAAAAAGGGGCCGCCCTTTTGAAGGAGTGGAGGGATAAGGGGCTTAAGCTTATTGAGGATTTTTCTGCCGGACAGCTCAAGAACAGGATGAAGAGGGCGGATAGACTGGGCGCGCGATACGTCGTGATCCTCGGCCCGGACGAGCTCGGCCAGGGGGTCGTTACCTTCAAGGACATGGCCTCGGCGCTCCAGGAGAAGCTCCCCTGGGACGGCGTGCCCGGAAGGGTTCTCCAGGGCACAACCGGGGCAGTGGAGAGTTGAGGGCCCGGACGATTTCTCCAGTCTGTTGTATACTGTGGTTTTCGCCTCAAGTCACGGCTCATTTTCCAGTTCCCCGGATGGGGACAACAAAAAAGGAGGGCCTATGGGCGCCTTAACCGACACGACTATAATAGTATTGCTCGCTTTCGCGGTCTTCCTCCTCATCTCCTTAGGCACGGTCTTCATCCTCTGGATAGCCATGCCTTTTTCGGTCTTCGGGACCAAGAAACTGCTCAAAAGGCTGATAGAGGAGCAGGAGAGGACGAACAAGCTCCTGGTCTCCGTCATCGACGCCTGCGGCAGGAGGGAAGATTTTTATAAAGAAACCAGGGAATTCCCCGAAAAGATGGAGAACACCCATTGACGCCCGCGCAAGGGGTCTACGGGTGCCGTCCCGCGCGGCCATAAGCCCCTGCGGGAAGTCCCGCCGTCTCAAGCCGAATATCTACGCAGTCACGTCCCTCGTGCCGGGCCGTTGGCACGGATGCATCACGCCATACTACTTTAAGACGCCGGATTTTGATTGCCCGTTAAAAAAAAGGCCGTCTCACTCAATCCATGAAGATAACGTCCGCCGAATTCGTAAAGAGCGCGGTAGACCACTCCCAGTGCCCCAGGGACGGGCTCCCGGAGATTGCCCTGATAGGCAGGAGCAACGTGGGCAAGTCCTCCCTTATAAACGCCTTTGTGAACAGGAAGGGGCTTGCCAAGACGAGCTCGCGGCCCGGCAAGACCTGCACCATCAATTTTTACCGGATAAACAACCGGTTCTATCTGGTAGACCTGCCGGGGTTCGGGTACTCAAGCGTC
>JACRNN010000256.1 GCA_016234955.1 Deltaproteobacteria bacterium
CCGAAGAGCTCGCTCTCAAGGAGGCCTTCGGGGATCGAGGCGCAGTTAACGGCCACGAACGGGCCGTCTTTCCTCGGGCTGCGGCCGTGGATGAGCCTGGCAAGGAGCTCCTTGCCAGTGCCGCTCTCTCCGGATATCAGCACCGTCGCGTCGCTTGCCGCCGCTATCGCGGCCATGGACAGCACCTTCGCCATGGAAGGGTCTTTCGTGAGTATGGTCTTGCCCTTTGTCTCGAACGAGGCGAGTTCTTCGCGCCGGCTTATTGCCTTATCGACGGTGGCCTCAAGGGTCTCGAGGGAGAACGGCTTGATGATGAAGTCCATCGCCCCCTCCTTGACCGCCTCCACGGCCTTCTCTATGGTGCCGAACGCGGTTATCAGGAGCACAGGGACGTGCGGGACTGTCTTCTTTATCTCCTTGAGGAGTTCCATGCCGCCCATGCATGGCATCTTCATGTCGCTGATGACCATACCGTAGCTCGCGGACCCTATCTTCTCGAGCGCCTCCTTGCCGTTCTCCGCAATGTCCACGGCGTACCCTCTCCTTGTCAGGGCCTCCCTGACGGCTATTCTCATGGAGGATTCATCATCGACGACCAGGATACTGTTGAAGCTCCCCCTATGCCCAAGCCGCGGGGAATCTTCGACATGTAAGGAAGTATCCATATCCAATTCGCTCGCTTGACCCCGCGGCTTTCCCGCGGCCTCGCGCTCGCTGTGCATGTTCATAGGCGTTCCCTTTCTCGCGCTGTCGCTGAAAAACTATTTTGCCCCGTCATTCCGCCGGGATCCTTATGGTAAAGACGGTCCCCTCGCCTTTTTTCGAATCCACGTCGATAGAGCCGCGGTGCGCGTTGACCACGGCCGATACTATCGCAAGGCCGAGGCCGGTGCCCCTCTCCTTTGTAGAGAAGAACGGGTCGAATATCCTGTCGAGCTCTTCGGCCGGTATGCCCTTGCCGGTGTCCCGGACCTGGACAACGAGCATCGGCCCCCTCCCTTCCTCGATGACCTTTGCGCTTACGCCGACCGTCCCGGCGCCGCCATCGAGCGAATCCATGGCGTTTATGAGCAGGTTGAGGAACAACTGCCTTAAAAGGCTCCCGTCAGCCATGATAATGGAGTGCCCTTCGAACTCGCTTGTGACCGTGCCCCCGGCCCTTTCATACCCTGAGACCAGGAGGATCGAGTCCTCTATGACCTCCCTGATATCCACGCTCTTGAGTCTTGCCGCGGGGGCGCTTGCGAAGAGGAGCATGTTGGAAAGGAGGTTATCGAGAGTATTTATCCCGTTCGTTATGTATGAGGCGAACTTCCTCTTCTCGGCGTCGTTGGCGAGTTCCCTTTCAAGAAGGGTGGCGAATATGGCCATTGAGCCGAGCGGGTTCCTTATCTCATGGGCAATCTTGGCCGCCATCTCGCCCATCGCGGCAAGCCTCCTTGTCCTCTCCATGACCCTGTTCTTCTCGGCCAGCTCCTCGTTGAGCTCCTCCACCCTCCTCTCCAGGAGGGCGTACTGCTGTTCGAGTTTCCGCGAGGCCTCCCGGAAGACGTTGAACGCGTCGTTCAACAACTCGGCCGGGACCCGTTCCTGCAACCGCTGCGCCGTGCTCATAGACCGCCGGCCTCCTTAAGTACCGGGGCCGCCATGCCTCCGAACTCGCTCCCAAGACCGGTGAGTTCCTTTAGCGACTCCTCTTTTCCGCCGTCGTTCCTCAATATCGAGTAGCTCCGGGCCAAGCGGTAGAGGGCCCATGACTTGTATATCCCCTTATCAGGGCCTTCCATCGCGCCGACCGCCTTTTTGTATCCGTCCGCGGCCGTTGCGTATCTGCCGAGCGTGAAGCTCGCGTCAGCCGCCCCGAGATACGCTTGAACGAGGAGGCCCCTGTCGCCTTTTTCCTGAAATTCCGCAACGGCCTGTTCGTATACGGCAAGCGCCTCTTTATGCCTGCCGAGCTTGGCCATGGCGCGGGCCTTTAGTATCAGCCCCGCGGCCCCTGCGGGAGGGTTCTTCGTTAGCGCGACTTTTTCGTACTCGCCTCCGTCAAAGGCGGCCTTGTACAGTATGGCCTGAGCCTCCGCCTTGTAAACGCTCCTGGGGAAGCTGATTACAAAGCCGTTCAGGAGCCTTTCGGCGCTCCCGGCGTCCCTCTGTTTGATATAGACGCGCGCGAGCGTTATCATGGCCTCTTCAACGACGTCGTCCTTCCCTATCTTGATGGCGCTGTTGAGGCGGTTGACGGCGTCCGGCCATAGGTCAAGGGCGGCAAGGGACTTGCCCGCCTTCAAATAGCTCTCCGCCTTCTTTCCGAACGGTATGGAGGCGCCGTGCCTGGCATAGAGTTTTGCAACCGCTAAATTGTCCCCTGACGCGTACAGGGAGTCGAGCAGGCTGCTTACGGCATCCGACTTGTATCCGTTCATCTCAGCCCTCAGGGGGCTGTCCGGGTATCTGGAGGAAAACCTGTCGGCGGATTCCATCGCGTCTTCGTACTTACCGATCTTTATCTGGACGGATGCGAGCCCCAGGTAAGCGTAGTCAGAGCCCGGCAGACCGGCCTGGGACAGCCCGTCATATATCGCCAACGCGCTTAAAAGAGACCCCTTGTCCTTATTCATGACAAGTACGTCGGCCTTTGAAAGGCTCGACATCGCCCATCCTTCACCGGTCTTGTGCCTGTCACCGACGTTTGAATATGCCTTGAGCGCTTCGTCCCTGCGCCCCTCGGCCAGGAGCGCGTCCCCGGACTTGAGGTCGAAAAACGCGTCGAGGAACGGGTCCTTTTCGTGCTTCAGACGGAGAAACGTGAATAACGAGCGCGCTTCGCCGTACTTGCGCTCGAGCACGAGCATGTCCGCCAGGCTCATTACCGTAATGGGGTCGAAGTCCTCGATGGCCCTGTCCGTCCCTTCGCTGTATAGCCTCCACGCCCCCTCTATCTCTCCTTTGCCAAGGAGCGTGTTGGCGAGCCAGATGCGCGCGCCCGGGAAGTTCTCCGCAAGGGACCTCTGCAGTAGTCTTTTCGCCCTGGCGAACCTGCCTTCGATATAGTTAAGCCGCGCTCCGGCGAAGAGCGCCGCGGAGCGGACAAAACCTTCCTTGCCTTCCTTCAATATCACCGAGTAGTACCCCTGCGCCTCGGGATAGAAACCCATCTTCTCGTAATGGTATCCGACGAGGAACTTGCCGAGCAGTCTGTATTCCCGGGAATAGGCGTGCGAAAGGGATGCGTTGAACGCGTGGACGTCGATCTCACCGTTGTAGAAGGATACTATATTCCTGATGGCCTCGGCCTCTTCGACGTCTCCGCGGTCTTCAGACCTGGAGGCGAGGACCAGGGCTTCATCCGTCAGGGCCTTTTTGCCGGAGCCGGTCAGGCCGAGTCCGTTTTTAAGTACCTCTACCTCAAAGGCGTCGTCCTTATAAAGCTCCTGCTTGAGGGCGGCTACCGCCTTTTTCCTGTATATCCATCTCCAACCACCGCTGAACGGCGGGAAATGACCTTCGGTGTACTTGAGGTCGAGCCCCTCCCCGGAGGGGGGGGCTCCGGTGGACTCTTTACCTTCACGTAGCGGCCTGGACTTCACGGTTTTTGCTGAGGAAGGAGCAGTGCGGGTTACCATCTTCGCCTCCTTTGAGGAGGCATAGGCGGGTTTATCCGCCGCAAGCGGCAGGATAAACATCAGAGAGAAGATTAGGGTGAGGGCCGTCATGAAGGTAAAGAGTTCCCCGAAGCTGTATTGAAGTTCC
>JACRNN010000002.1 GCA_016234955.1 Deltaproteobacteria bacterium
GGGCATAAAGGTGACGGAGAAGGACGTGCAGGATGCCATTCAGTCCATACCGGTGTTCGGCAAAGACGGCGTATTCAACAAGGAGCTCTACTTCGACGTCCTCAAGGCAAACCGCATAAAACCGGCTGATTTCGAGAAGAATGTCGAGGGAGACCTCTATGCCGGCAAGATGCGCGACATGGTGGTCAAGGACGTAACCGTATCGGAAGAGGATGTGAAGGACGCATACCTCAAGGGGAACAGGCAGTACGACATGGACTATATAGCCGTTGACCCCGCCGCCTTCAGGCCGTCCATAAAGGTAAGCGACGAGGAGGCAAAGGAGTTTTACAACAAGAACAGCGCCGCCTTCATGACAAAGCCCGGGATAAAGGCGTTCTACGTATTCGCCGGCTACCCGGACCTCTCCAAAGGGGTGAAGGTCACGGCCGAGGAGATAAAGCAGTACTACGAGCAGAACCCGAAGGAGTTCGAGTCGCCGCCGTCCGTCAAGGCCAGGCACATACTTATAAGGCCGGACGGCAAGGCCGCTGATAAGGAGAAGGCGAAGCAGGACGCGAGGAAGAAGGCCGAGGAGATAATAGGGAAGCTCAAGGGCGGCGCCAACTTCGGTGAGCTCGCCAGGCGGTACTCCGAGGACCCCGGAAGCGCGAAGCAGGGCGGCGAGCTCGGCTGGTTCCGAAAGGGAGTGATGATAAAGCCGTTCGAGGAGGCGGCCTTCGCGCTCAAAAAGGGAGAGACCAGCCCCGTGGTGGAGACTGACTTCGGATACCACATCATCCAGGTCGAAGACACGATGGACGCGTCGGCTGTGCCGCTTAAAAAGGCCGAAGAGACGATAAAGAAGGAGCTTAACGCCAGGAAGTCCCAGGCCTTCGCAAAAGACCTCTTTGCTGACCTTGAGAAGTCCTTCAGGGACGCAAAGACCGTGGATGAGCTGAAAAAGGCCGTCTCCAGGCACAAGGGCGTCAAGTCCGATACCACCGGGCTTGTATCCGAGGACGATAAGAGCTCCGAGCTCGTAAAAAACGAAGCACTTAGGGACGCGGCGTTCAATCTCAAGGCCGGAGATATCAGCCACGTCATACAGACGCATTCGGGTTTCTATATGATAAAGGCGCTTGAAAGGGTTGATGCCCACGTGCCGGACTTCTCCGACGCGGCGTCGATGGCAAGGGACGGGGCCGCCTTTGTAAAGGCCATGGAGAGCGCGTCCAAAAAGGCGGATGAGATATTGAAGAAGCTCAAGGGCGGGGCCGACATTGCGGCCGTGGCCAGGGACGAAAAGCTCAGGGTGGAGCAGACCGGGCGCTTCAGCAGGGACCAGGGGATGATACCTAAGCTCGGCCTTTTTACCGGCGATAAGGAGAAGCTCTTCGAGCTTACCCCGGCGGCTCCCTATTACGGCGAGGTCATACCGCACAACGGCAGGTTCTACGTCTTGAAGCTCAGGGACACGGAGGAGGCCGACGTGGCGGGGCTCGCTGGAATGAAGGAAGAGATAAGGTCGCGGCTCTTGCAGTCCAGGCAGGAAGCGGCGCTCAACAAGTGGCTGACGGGGCTTAAGGGCAAGGCCAAGATAAAGGTTTTTGAGAAGAATATGTAACCGTCGGGAGGAAGTTTGCCGCCGGCCCGCGGGCGTTTCAGCCCGCAGGCCGGTTTTTTTACGCGGGCTGGTTTCTTAAATCCCCTTCGATTTCAGTCTTTTCTGTGGTATATATCCCCTTAAAAAACTTTCAATGAAAAGAGGATACATGCGTTTTTCAAGGATGCTTTTGCCGACGCTCAAGGAACCCCCCTCTGACGCCGAGGTCGTAAGCCAGAGGCTGATGATGCGCGCCGGCATGATACGGAAGGTAGCCGCCGGCATATACAACCTCCTGCCGCTCGGCCTCAAGACCATAAGGAAGGTCGAGGCCATAGTGAGAGAGGAGATGTGCCTTGCCGGGGCGCAGGAGGTCCTTATGCCGATGGTGGTCCCTTCCGAGCTCTGGAAGGAGAGCGGCAGGTGGGACGAGTACGGCAAGGAGCTACTGAGGCTCGTTGACCGCCACGGCCGGGAGTTCTGCCTTGGGCCGACCCACGAGGAGGTCATAACCGACCTTGTGAGGAGGGAGGTCCGCTCCTACAGGGAGCTTCCCCTGAACCTCTACCAGATACAGACGAAGTTCAGGGACGAGATACGCCCCCGGTTCGGCCTGATGAGGGGCAGGGAGTTCATAATGAAGGACGCATACTCCTTTCACTCTACCGACGAGAGCGCCGAGGACGAGTACCGGAACATGCACGCCGCGTACAGCAGGATATTCGAGCGGTGCGGCCTTGCATTCAAGGCCGTGGAGGCCGAGACCGGGGCCATAGGCGGCAGGTTCTCCCACGAGTTCCACGTGCTCGCCGACACCGGCGAGGACGCCATAGCGAGCTGCGGGTCGTGCGACTACGCCGCCAACGTCGAGAGGGCCGAGATAAGGCCGGGTGAGGCCCCCAAGGGCTCATCGGAACTCAAGCCGCTGGAGAGGGTCAATACCCCCGGCAAGAGGTCTGTCGAGGAGGTGAGCGCCTACTTGAAGGTCGGCCCCGATAAGCTCATAAAGACGCTCATATACGAGACTGACAGAGGCCTGATAGCGGCCCTTGTGCGGGGCGACCGCGATATGAACGAGATGAAGCTCAAGAGGGCGCTTGAGCGCTCTACCCTACGCCTCGCGGACGAGGCATCAGTAATGGCCTCTACCGGCGCGCCGGTGGGCTTTGCCGGGCCCGTGGGGCTCAAGCTCCCGCTCTACGCCGACTATAGCGTCAGGGACATGGTGAGCGGCGTTACAGGGGCCAACGAGGCCGACGCCCACCTCATAAACGTATCGCCTGAGAGGGATTTCAGGGCCGTCTACGTTGACATCCGCAACGCCGTGGAGAACGACGGGTGCCCGAGGTGCAACGGGACCCTTGAGATAAAGCGCGGGATAGAGGTCGGCCATATCTTCAAGCTCGGGGTGAAGTACAGCTACTCGATGGGCGCGTCGTTCCTGGACGAGGCGGGCAAGGAGAGGCCGATAATAATGGGGTGCTACGGCATAGGCATAGGCAGGACCGCGGCCGCGGCCATAGAGCAGAACCACGACGACGCCGGGATAATATGGCCCGCCCCCCTGGCCCCGTTTGACTGCGAGATAGTCCCGGTGAACGTGAATGACGCGCAGACCATGAGGGTGAGCACGGAGATATACGACGCGCTCCGGAAGGACTGCGACGTCCTAATCGACGACAGGAACGAGAGGGCCGGGGTCAAGTTCAAGGACGCCGACCTCATAGGCGTACCGCTGCGGATAACCGTGGGCGAGCGCAACCTCAAGCAGGGCCAGGTAGAGATGAAGGAGAGGAAGGGTTCTGCGTCGAGCCTCGTCAGGGTTGAGGACGCCGTCGAAGCGGCGAGGGGGATGCTGAAGAGGGGGGCGTCCGGACATGGCGCGTGAGAATAATACTGGTGACTTTTTTGCAGGTTCAGGTTTGTGACCTGAACCTTGAAATTCCATCTGGCAGCCACGAATTATTCAGGTTCAATCTGCAAGATTGAACCCGCCAGGAGTTCTGAAACTCTCGGGGCTTTTGAGCCTGAGGAGGTTTAACGCTTCCTCCGGATATAATTCCTCGAAGCTTGCTTCGCAAGCTATGAACGTTAGGTTCCTTCGGATACCCCGGAACTTGCTCCGGGCTGGTTCATTTAGACCGCCGATATTCTTTCCGTCTTCAATCCGTTCCTTGCCGGTCTGCCTCCGGTTGCGCAAATGATAACAGAAGGCGGGGTTAAGTCAAGGTTTTCGGTTTCGCGGCCTGCCGGTCTATTGGATGCGCCGCGTCTTTCTCCCCCGCGATTTTCCCCACCCTTTTTGTTTGAAAAATGGTATCTTTATATGTTAGAAAATCCTATTGTCTTGCGATGGTTTCAGGCTCTCCGCCTGTTTCAGGGGCGGCGGGTCTGCCGCGGATCATCCATAAGAAGCGCGAAAGAGGGGCGAGATGGCCGAGAGATACGACCACGAATCTATAGAGGCGAGGTGGCAGGGGGTATGGGAGGAGCAAAAGGCCTTCTGCACCAGGGGGGAGGCGGGGGCCCGGAAGTACTACGTCCTTGAGATGTTCCCGTACCCGTCCGGCAAGATACACATGGGCCATGTCCGCAACTACTCCATCGGCGACGTCCTTGCGAGGTTCCTCATGATGAGGGGCAGGAACGTGCTACACCCTATGGGGTGGGACTCGTTCGGACTGCCCGCCGAGAACGCGGCTATCCAGCACGGCACCCACCCGGCGAAATGGACGCATGAGAATATAGCGAACATGAGGAAACAGCTCAAGAGGATGGGCTTGAGCTACGACTGGGAGAGGGAGGTTGCCACCTGCAACCCGGATTACTACAGGTGGAACCAGTGGATATTCCTCAAGCTATATGAAAAGGGGCTCGCGTACAAGAAACGCTCGTCCGTGAACTGGTGCCCCGGGTGCTCCACTGTCCTCGCCAACGAACAGGTGGAGGACGGCGCCTGCTGGAGGTGCGCTTCAAAGGTAGAGATGAAGGAGCTTGAGCAGTGGTTCCTGAAGATAACCGCTTACGCGCAGGAGCTTCTCGACTTCACCTATAAGATGGAGGGCTGGCCCGAGCGCGTCCTCGTCATGCAGAGGAACTGGATAGGCAGGAGCGTCGGGGCCGAGGTGGACTTCAAGGTCGAGGGCACGGATGAATCGATAAGGATATTCACCACAAGGCCCGATACCCTCTACGGCGTCACGTTCATGAGCCTTGCCGCCGGACACCCGGCCGTGGACAGGATAACCGCCGCTGACAGGAGGGCGGAGGTCGAGCTTTTCGTCTCAAGGGTCAAAGGCTCCTCGAAGGACCGTACCGAGGAGGCTGTAAAGGAAGGGGTCTTTACAGGCGCGTACTGCATAAACCCGCTTACAGGGGTACGGGTGCCGGTATACGCGGCCAACTTCGTCCTCATGGAGTACGGCACCGGCGCCGTGATGGCCGTTCCGGCCCACGACCAGAGGGACTTCGAGTTCGCGAAGGAGTACGGCCTGCCTGTCAAGGTCGTAATAAACCCGTTGGATAGGGCCCTCGACCCCGGCACGATGGAGTCGGCCTATACGGACGACGGGGTGATGGTAAACTCCGTCCAGTTCGACGGGATGAAAAACGCCGAGGCCGTCGAGGGCATAGTAAGGCTCCTGGAGGAAAAGGGCGCCGGCAGGCGGACGGTGACGTACAGGCTCCGGGACTGGGGCATCTCAAGGCAGAGGTACTGGGGTTGCCCGATACCGATGGTCTACTGCGCCTCCTGCGGCACGGTACCGGTGGCTTACGAGGACCTGCCGGTGGTGCTCCCCGAGGACGTGTCGCTCACGGGCAAGGGTATGTCGCCGCTTGCCTCCACGCCGGGCTTCGTGGACGTGAAGTGCCCTCGGTGCGCCGGGTCTGCAAGACGCGAGACCGACACCATGGATACCTTTGTGGATTCGTCGTGGTACTTTCTCAGATATATCTCTCCGAAGGAGCTTAAAACCCCTTTTAACAGCGCGGAGGCCGGGTACTGGATGCCGGTCGATCAGTACATAGGCGGGATAGAGCACGCGGTGATGCACCTCCTATACGCGAGGTTTTTCACAAAGGCCCTGCGCGACATGGGCCTGCACGGCTTCGATGAGCCCTTCAGGAACCTCCTGACCCAGGGCATGGTCTGCAAGGAGATACTGAGGTGCCCGGTCCACGGATACCTTTACCCGGAGGAGGACAGGGACAACAGGTGCGTCCATTGCGGGGCAGCGGTAGAGGTCGGGGCCGTTGAGAAGATGTCGAAGTCGAAGAAGAACGTCATTGACCCGGACAGGATAATAAGGGAGTACGGGGCCGATACCACCCGGCTCTTCTCGCTCTTCGCCGCTCCGCCGGAGAAAGACCTCGACTGGAGCGAGGAGGGGGTCGAGGGCTCTTACAGGTTCCTCGGCAGGGTCTGGAGGCTTGTCGTCGAGAACATGGAACTCCTCGACGGGAGGGCCGCATACGACCCGGCGACCGACGGCCCGTTGGACGGAGGGCTCAAGGATATGCGCCGCGTGACGCACGGGACGATAAGGAAGGTCACGCAGGATATAGAGGAACGGTTCCACTTCAATACCGCCATAAGCTCGATAATGGAGCTATGCAACGCCCTGTACCAGTTCCCCGGCGGGCTCGATAAGACGGCCGGCCCGCTCAAGCTCAAGGTCTTCAGGGAGGCCGTAGAGGCGGTGGTATTGCTCCTTTCGCCCTTTGCCCCGCATATCGCCGAAGAGCTATGGGAGAGGCTCGGCAACCGGGTGCCCCTCTACAGGACCCAGTGGCCGACGGCTGAGAAAGACGCGCTCGTTAAGGACGAGACGACAATAGTCGTACAGATAAACGGCAAGCTCAGGAGCAAGGTCATTGTCCCGGTGGATTCCGACAGGGACTTTGTGGAGAGGGCCGTGATGAATGATGAGAAGTCGGCGGAATGGCTCAATGGCAAGACCGTCAAGAAGTTCGTCTACGTCCCCAATAAGATAGTCAATATCGTGGTGGGTTGAGGTTATGGCTAACAGGTTGCTGAAAAAGTCCCATCTGCTTTGTCGTCTCGGCGTTCGTCATTGCGGCGTACAATACAAGTACGCCTCTCTCCTCACTTTCTCGACTCCTCGCATCTGTAACTTTTTGAGCAACCTGTCTCTATTTCGGGTTTTTCCGCATCCTGCCAGAAGGCTGACCTATATCTGCGCGTTTTTAGCGGCGGCGCTTGTCGCCGTCGCCGGAGGGTGCGGCTACCATATCGCCGGCAAGGGCGGGGCCATGCCGGGAGGAATAAAATCGGTCTCCATCCCGGTATTCACCAACACCACCGCCAAGCCGGACATAGAGTCGATCCTCACCTCGGCGTTCGTGAACGAGTTTATCACGACCATCGAGGTAAAGGAAAAGAGCGACGCCCTCATGCAGGTGACTATCAAATCATACACCCTGACCCCTGTCTCCTACACTAAGAGCGACGTGAACCAGGAGTACAGGCTGACGGTGGTATTGTCCGTCAGGCTCTACAAGAAAGAGAACGACGCGCCGGGCAAACTCCTCTGGTCGGACGAGAACATAGTCGACAGAGAGGACTACATCGTCAACAGCTTGGACGTTTCCGCCACAAGGGACAGGGAGACGGAGGCGCTCAAAAAGCTCGCCAAAGACACCGCCAGGCTTACAAAAGAGCGCATACTCGAGGATTTTTAGGCCGCGGCTTTCCGGCGCGGATTGTTATATGGCGGATGGGTGCTTCTAAAAATTTAGATATTTTTTCCGAGGTCGAGGCGGGGTGAGTGAAACCTCTTAGGACTCAAGACCCGAGGGGTTTCAGAACGCTGAAATAAAAAAACGGAGCATATATGCTAATATGTGAGTATTTTTATTTTCACCCTAACAAAGAGATTGGGGAAAAGAACAATTTTTAGAGGCACCCGGATAACGGTCATGTCCCTGAAGCCCATCTACTACATATACGGGAGCGACGATTACCGTGCCGAGGAGGCGCTCAACTCCATCAAGGCCGAGGCCCTGAAGGGAGGCATGGAGTCGATGAACTACCAGACTTTCGACTCAAAGGGGATGGACGCCTCCGAGGCCGTCTCGGCCGCCTATACGCTCCCGGCGTTCTCGGACAGGAGGGTGGTCCTCGTCAGGGGCGCGGATGGGCTCAAGGCCGTCCAGGAGAAGGGGTTGATGGAGTACGTCTCAAACCCGTCGCCCTCCACCTGCCTTGTCTTCGTATCCGGCGCGTCCAAGGTCGATAAAGGGTCCGCCTTCATAAAGGCGCTGAATGATAAGGGGTACCTCAAGGCGTGCAACCGCCTTAACGCCGTGGAGCTGTCCTCATGGATAGGAAAAGAGGCCAAGAGGCAGGGCAAAGCAATCACCGAGGGGGCCGCTCGCAAGCTTGTCTCGATCGTGGGAGACAGGCTCCGGGACATAAAGGGCGAGCTCGATAAGCTCGTGCTCTACATAGGGGAGCGGGACGGGATAAGCGAGGCCGATATCGACTCCGCGGTGCTCGACCTGAGGGAGGAGACGGTATTCGGGCTTTCGGACGCCATGGGCGCCAGGGACGTCAAAAAGGCGCTCAGGATATACTCCAAGGTCTCGGGTACGGACGCGATAAAGATACTCGGCGCGATATCGAGGCATATAAGGATACTGCTCAAGTTGAAGGCGCTTTTGAGGAAGAAGGCCGCCCCGCAGGCCATGGCCTCTTCCGCTGGCGTCAGCCAGTACTTCCTGGAGAAATACATAAAGAGTAGCCGCTGTTTTACCGAGGCCGAGCTTGAGAGGGCCGTCTTCGCGCTCCACAGGGCGGATGCGGACCTGAAGACCGGGAGGGCGCCCGAGGCGGTGGTTCTGCCGAGGCTCATAATCGAGCTTTGCGCGGCCAAGTGAAAGGGACTGCGAAAGATGCTTCTCAAAAGACGATGCCCTCCGCGGTAAAACCGCGGAGGGCATCGTCTTTTGAAACGGGTTTTTTTTGGCGCTCTAACAGGCTTTCTGTCATTCAGAGGAGCAAAGCTGCGAAGAATCTCATGACCTGCTGATTTTACAGTAGACAGGACTCTTAGCGGAGCCTGTCCTGAGCGAAACAACGAGATTCTTCGCGGAGTTTATCCTTAGCGCAGAACCAAGATTCTTCGCTACGCTCTGTTAGACTTTATATGTCAGACAGAGTATGTTAAACGTTGTGCCGAGTAAGGGTTGAACAAGTCTATCGCTCCTCAAGGCTTTTAAGCCCTGCGAGGTTTCACTTGAAACGCCGCTTTTACGTACGCGGGAGGCCGGTTACTTTGACTGTGTCGCGCCCGCGGCCTTTACAAGCCTTGCTATCTTCCTTGACGCGTTGTTCCTGTGAAGGACCTTCTTGGTAACGGCCTTGTCCAGCAGGGAGATGGCCTTTTTAAGGCTGGTCTGCGCCTCATCGGCCTTCCCGGCCCCTGCCGCCTCTGTGACCTTCCTGACGATGGTTTTCAAATTAGACTTCGTGGAGGCGTTGCGCTGCCTCCTCTTCTCACTCTGTTTGTGCCTTTTTATGGCGGACTTGTGGTTAGCCAATCAAATACCTCCGGTCTTTTCGCAGGCCCGCATCCGGGCCGTTATTTTTCTGCTACCCCTTGAATTTTAAACTGTGTTAAGGTTATGCACGCTCTGTCCGGGAAATACGCCGGTTGAAAAATAATATGAAATATTACAGTTTTCAGGAAGAGTTGTCAAGAATATAAGTTTGCGAACAAGTTTGCCGGAGGATACGACGGGTATGACGGACAGGTCAAGCCACGAGAGGAAGATTACCGGGGCGGCCTCCATAGTAGGCGCGGCTACGGTGTTGAGCAGGGTGCTCGGTTACACAAGGGACGCGGCGATTGCCTATGTCTTCGGCGCCGGGATGTATACGGACGCCTTTTTCATGGCCTTCCGGATAGCGAACCTCCTCCGTAGGCTTGTTGGAGAGGGGGCGCTGACCTCTTCCTTCATACCCATATTCACGGACGAGTTGAACAGGCGCGGCAAGGAGGAACCCTGACAGCCCTGGGGATGATATTTTCCCGGGAGATAGTCTGGCTGATGTCGCCGGGGTTCGCCAGGGACCCCGAGAAGTTCTCCATAACCGTGAACCTTACAAGGCTCATGTTCCCGTACATGGTCTTTATCGGCCTCATGGCCATGGCTATGGGGGTGCTCAACTCTTTGAGGCATTTTATCGCCCCGGCGATCTCCCCGATATTCCTGAGCCTGGCGGTGATAGCCTCGATATTCATCATAGCCCCGTTTTTGCAGGCCCCGGTATACGCCCTTGCCATAGGGGTGATAATCGGAGGGGCTCTGCAGTTCCTTGTCCAGCTTCCCTATCTAAAGAGGCACGGTTTTCTGGTCCGCCCTTCGCTGAATTTCAGCGACCCGGCGATAAAGAGGATATTCGTCCTGATGGGGCCGGCGGCCGTGGGGGTAGGGGTCTACCAGTTAAATATCTTCGTAACCCTCTGGTTCTCCTCGCAGCTGCCCGAAGGGAGCGTCTCGTACCTCTACTACGCAAGCAGGCTGATGGAACTGCCGCTCGGCGTCTTCGGCGTGGCGGTGACCACGGCCGTGCTACCGAGCCTATCGGAGCAGGTCTCGAAAAAAGAGTGGGACGGCTTCAGGCGCTCGCTCTCCTTCGCGGTGCGCATAGTCAACTTCGTGAACATCCCGGCCACCGTCGGCCTCTTCGTGTTGAGCTACCCGATAGTGGATCTACTATTCAGGAGGGGCGAGTTCGGCTCGGCGGCCGCCGGCGGAACGGCGGTTACGCTATATTATTACACAATCGGCCTTGTGCCGGTATCGGTTTCGAGGGTGCTTACGGCGGTCTTTTATTCGCTAAAGGACACGGCCACCCCGGTCCTGATAGCCCTTGTATCGCTCGTATTCAACGTCGTCTTCTGCTTTATCCTCGTGGGCCCGCTGAGCTACGGGGGGCTCGCGCTCGCCACTTCGCTCTCGGCAACCGTAAACTGCGCCATGCTCCTCGTGGTGCTAAAGAAGAGGTTCGGACGCTTCGGCGGCGGGCTTATACTCACTTCGGCGCTCAAGTCCACGGCGGCATCCGCCGTAATGGGGGCGCTTATATACATCGTCTTCCGCGTGGCCGGTTTCGAGGGGATGGGTTCGGCGGCAAAGATACTTGTCATGGCCCTCGCGCTCGTTGTCGGGGTCGTGACGTATATAGCGTCTTCGAGGGCCTTGAAGACGGAGGAAATGGCGTTTTTAAAAGGGTTTTTGAAGAAAGGGGGGTAGATGGGGCCAGGAAAATCCGTCCAAATGAAAGAGAGGAAAAACCCCTGCAACTTATTGATTTTAGTGATAAAAGAGCTGATTAAAAATTAGGCAATCTGCCAAACCCCATGTATTCAGGAACGGGGCTTTTTTGCATCGGGCTGGTTTTCAACAGGTTATCCACAGCAAGTGGGGACATCTCCTCAAGGCGTTGGTTTTTTTGGATTTTTTTCTTTAGCCTTTGCCTCGCCCCAGAGCCGCTCCATCTCCTCTATCGGGGTCGATGAGAGGTCTTGGCCCCGGCTGATTATCTCCTGTTCCACGTGGTGGAAACGGGTTATGAACTTTCCTATGGTCTTTCTCAGTGCGTCCTCGGGGTTGACCTCGATGAACCTGCCGATATTCACCACGGTAAAGAGGAGGTCGCCTAACTCTTCCTCCATGCCTGCGGCGTCCCTCATCTTTAACGCCTCCATGAACTCTTTCAGCTCCTCGTCGAATTTCTTGAGGACCTCATCGACGTCTTTCCAGTCGAAGCCGGCCCTCGCGGCCTTCTGGCTTATCTTGTGCGCTCGCAGGAGCGCCGGAAGGGTCTCCGGGACCCCTGAGAGGCATCCGGCCTTTGCGCCCTCCGGTTTTTTTTCACCCTTTTTTATCTCGGCCCATTGCCTCAAGACCTCTTCCGGGGTAGTTGCCTCCTTATCGCCGAAGACGTGGGGGTGTCTGCGGACCATCTTATCGTAAGAGCAATCTATCACGTCCGAGAGGCCGAACTGCCCGGCCTCTTCCGCTATCCGGCTTGCGAATATTATCTGGAAGAGGAGGTCCCCCAACTCGTCCTTCACAGGCTCGAATGACCCCGAGTCTATGGCAGAGACGACCTCGTAGGCCTCCTCTATGATGAAGGGCACGAGGCTCGGCAGCGTCTGCTCCCTGTCCCACGGGCACCCCTCCAGCCCCCTCAGGCGCTCCATGAGGCGGGTGAGCCTTTCTATGTCCGGCCTTTTTCCCTCCATTATAACGTTACCTGTCCTTGAGTATCCTTGATAGGTCTTCCCTCGTGTTGACGTTGGTCACGGATAGGGCCGCGGGCAGCCCCTTGAAGTCCTCCACAACGAGCCTCCTGACGTCTATCCTGTTGAAAAGGTCTTTTATCCTGAAGTTGCCCTCGTCTATCATCGACCTTATCGGCTTGAGGCATCTTTTGGAGTAGATGGCGTGCATGGGGTGGAGTTCCGAGCCTATGAACGGGACCACCGCGTCGTATCCACCCGCGGAAGATATTATTTTGCCTATAACGTCGGCGTTGAGATATGGCATGTCGCAGGCCGTTACGAAGGTATGGTTCGAGCCTGAGTGGAAGATTGCGGTATAGATACCCCCGAGGCTCCCCGCCCCCTTGATGAGGTCGGAGGCGACCCTCACGTCGAGACGCTCGTAGGCAGGGACGTCGTTGGCTATGACGATGACGTCGCGGAAGAGGCCCTTGAGGAGCTTTACGCTCCTTTCGATGATAGGCCGGGCCTCTATCTCTATGAAGGCCTTGTTAAAGCCCATGCGGCTGCTCTGGCCGCCGGCTAAAATCGCCGCGGTTAGGTTATGCATATCTTTTTATCTGGACTGTTATCGGTTATAAGTTATCGGTGAAGGATAAAGACGTATTTTTACCGATAACCGGGATGTAGTTTTTATCGTCCCCATGCTCCGACGTGGGAACGCATCCGTGGACGCTCCAGCGTCAACACCACCGAGAGGTAGTAGGGTGGGCTCCGCCCACCAAAATATCCGCTACTCACTCCTGTACATGGTGGGCTAAGCCCACCCTACCCGGCTACCCGGCTATGTGAGCGTTGGGCACGATATACCTCCATATTATCAAAGCCCTTTGGCTGCCTCACTTATCATCTCCCTGCTTAAGAATCTTTTCCAGAGAATCGATAAGCGGCGGGAAGTCATGGCTGACGGTCTCCCAGACGGTTTTCATATCTACGTCGTC
>JACRNN010000264.1 GCA_016234955.1 Deltaproteobacteria bacterium
CGGCGTCCGGCTCTCATGGGGCATGAGCATATGCTGAGGTCCAGGCTGGCGGGAACAGGCTCCTATCTGCCGGAGAAGGTATTGACCAACCATGACCTTGAGCGGATGGTCGATACCTCCGACGCGTGGATACTCGCAAGGACCGGCATCAGGGAGAGGCGGATATCCGTTGACGAGACGTCCTCGGAGATGGGCGCCAAGGCCGCGAAAAACGCCCTCAAGGCCGCCGGGCTCCATCCCAGGGACATAGACCTCGTGGTGGTCGGCACGGTTACGCCGGACATGGCCTTCCCTTCCACCGCGTGCTTCATCCAGTCCCGCCTCGGCGTGAGAACGGGGGCCGCGGCCTTTGACGTCTCCGCCGCGTGTTCAGGGTTCCTCTACGCGCTCGACGCGGCTGATAAATACATAAGGTCGGGCTCGGCCGGTAACGCCCTTGTCATAGGGGTGGACAGGTTCTCAAAGATAATAGACTGGAAGGACAGATCGACCTGCGTCCTCTTCGGCGACGGGGCCGGTGCGGTGGTCCTCAAGGCCGAGAAGGGCAGACACGGCATCCTCTCCACCCGCATACACTCCGACGGGCGCCGGTGGGATATGCTGTACGCGCCGAACACCTGCCCGCCAAGCCCTTTCGAGGCCTCGGAGCCGGTCCAGCCGTATCTCAGGATGCAGGGCAATGAGACCTTCAAGATAGCCGTAAGGACGATGGGCGGCACCATCGCCGAGGTGATGGAGGAAAACGGGTTGAAGCCAGAGGACATAACGTGCCTCGTGCCGCATCAGGCCAACCTGAGGATAATAGAGGCCATAAGGGAGAGGCTGAAGCTCTCACCCGACAAGGTAGTCACCAACCTCGAGAAGTACGGCAACACCTCGGCGGCGTCCATCCCCATAGCCCTCGATGAGGCCGTGAGGGACGGCCGCATCAAGGCCAACGACATAATACTCTTCGTCGCCTTCGGCGGGGGCCTCACATGGGCCTCTTCGGTCGTAAGGTGGTAACCGGTTCAAAACATTTTACTGTTCTATAACCGCCGGGGTTTTCAGTCCCTTGAGGTTTCACTGTTCTGCAACCACCGGGGTCTTAAAGCCTCCGGCGGGTTCATTAGAGAGAAGGGGAATTACACGTCTATGAATAAACTCGCGTTCGTGTTCCCGGGCCAGGGCTCCCAGTACGTCGGCATGGGCAAGAGCTTTTACGACGGCTTCCCGGCGGCCAGGCAGACCTTTGAAGAGGCCGACGGGATATTCGGCTACAAGATATCCAAGCTCATATTCGAGGGCCCGAAAGAGGGCCTTGACCTGACTGAGAACACTCAGCCTGCCATCCTCATAGCGTCCATCGCGGCCCTGAGGGTGCTCAGGGAAAAGACGGACGCGAGTCCGAGCCTGCTCGCCGGCCACAGCCTCGGCGAGTTCACGGCGCTTGTGGCCTCCGGCGCCCTCGCCTTTTCAGACGCCGTAAGGCTTGTCCACATGAGGGGCAGGTTCATGCAGGCAAGCGCCCCCCCTGGCGCCGGCAAGATGTGCGCCATACTGGGCCTCGATATAAATACCGTATCCGTCATATGCGAATCCGCCTCCATGGACGCCGCCGTGGCGGTCCCGGCCAATATAAACAGCCCCGAGCAGATAGTCATCTCCGGCCACGCCTCGGCGGTCGACATAGCCGCGGGGCTCGCCAGGGAGAGGGGGGCCAAGATGGTGGTGCCCCTACAGGTCAGCGCGCCGTCGCACTCGCCCCTGATGGAGCAGGCCGCTAAAAGGCTCGATGAGGAGCTTCGCAAGATTACGCTCTATAACATGGACATGCCGGTCGTCACCAACGTCGAGGCCGAGCCTGTAACCGACCCCTCGATGATAAAGGGACTGCTTATAAGACAGCTGATGAGCCCCGTCAGATGGGTCGATATAATACGGCGCATGAAGAAGGAAGGCGTCGGAAGGATAGTCGAGATAGGGCCGAACAGGGTATTGACCGGGCTTGTGAAGCGGATAGAAAAGGATATAGCCACCTTCAACCTCAACGAGGCCTCCGACATCGACAGGGTCGTCGAGGCCGTCGGACGCCAGTCCTGAGCGATAGTGCCGCCTTCTCTCTCGGTCTGCCGAGATAGCGGGGCAAATAACCCAAGGGGGGATGACATATGCAGCTTTCAGGCAGGGTAGCCATAATAACCGGGGCCGGCCAGGGTATCGGAAAGGCGATAGCGTTGAAGCTCGCCTCCTACGGGGCCGACATAGCCGCCGTGGACGTCAACCTTGAAAAGGCGCAGGAGATCGCCAAAGAGGCGCAGTCGATGGGCAGGCGCGCCCTTGCCATAAAAGCGGACGTCACCAGCGTAAAGGAGACCGAGGAGATGGCCGAGAAGGTCTTCAACGACCTCGAGGCCATACACGTGCTCGTCAATAACGCCGGCATCACGCGCGACGGGCTCATACTCAGGATGAAGGAGGAGGACTGGGACGCCGTCATCGGCGTCAACCTCAAGGGCGCGTTCAACTGCTCGAAGGCGGCGCTCAAGTACATGACCAAGATGCGCTGGGGCCGCATAGTGAACATCGCCTCGGTTGTGGGCGAGATGGGCAACGCCGGCCAGGCCAACTACGCCGCCAGCAAGGCCGGCGTCATAGGGCTGACCAAGAGCATCGCCAGGGAGTTCGCCTCTCGAAACATCACGTGCAACGCCGTGGCCCCCGGCTTCATAGAGACC
>JACRNN010000003.1 GCA_016234955.1 Deltaproteobacteria bacterium
ATCCTCCGAGCACACCCTCACCCCCCTGCCGGCGATGCAGTACTTGAGTGAGGAATCCTCCTCCATCTCGCACCCGTCAAGCAGGATGCTCTCCCTTATAAAGGCCCTCTTGCCTATGACGCAGTTATTCCCTATGGACGCGGGCCCGATTATCTGGGCGTTGTCCTCTATCCTGCCGCCGTCCCCTATCACCACAGGCCCCACGATGTACGCCCTGTGCGAGATGTCCGTCTTATTCCCGGCCCACACGCCTTCGGCTACCTCTATCATGGGGCCGATATGAACGCGGTCCGTCAATGCCTGCCTGCTCGCCTCGTAGTAGTCCTCGATGCAGTTTATCGCCTTGCACAGCCCCCTGACCTCATGGACGTGAACGGGGAGCGAGGCGCCTATGACGGCGGGTATCAACTGCTCCTTGATGTCGAAATACCCGTCTTCCCTGATAAAGGCGAGGGCCTGCCGGTTGAATATATATATGCCGACCGGCGCATAAGGGGTCCTTCCGTCCCTTGAAGGGTGTATCGCGGTAAAGCCCTTTACCACGCCCTTCTCATCCACGCTTATCTCTTCCGTAGGGTAGGCGGGTTCCTTCATGACGCCTACCGTGACGACGGACTTTCTTGCCGTGTGCGCCGAGAGCATCTCATCGAGGTCGATATCCTCGATGAATATGTTGCTGTTTATCACCAGGAAGCATTCGTCGCCGATAAGCTCCCTGACGGAGCGCAGGGCCCCGGCAGTGCCGGTGGGCCTGTCCTCTTCTATAAGACGTATGTCCGTGCTTTGATTGGATTTTTTAAGTTTTTTGACGTGCCACGCGGCCTCGGAATCTTCCCTGGGCATGGAGACGAGTATGTTCTTAATGCCGGATGACTTGAGTACCTCCACGGTATGCTCTATCAGAGGCCTGTTTATCAGGGGGAGCATGCATCCATGGCCGTCCTTTATCAAAGGGCTCAGGTCTTCGCTGTGGCCGCCGCAGAGCAGCACCGCCGTGGTGAGCCTGCTCCCGGTGAATAGCATACCCATAGTCGTGGAATCCCTGTTGCTGAAACCTGTTTTTTTTGAGCTTTTGAGGCTGTTGCCGCTAACCTTTTATCGACGCGGCAAAGGTAAAACTTGATGCATTTTTACGCCTATCGTCCACCCCTGAAGCCTGGGACGCGCTCAATCCCGCCCGAAGGAGATATCAAGGCTCAAGATGTGCCGCGGGACCGGACTATAACCCTGCGCGGGCCTTAAGGCAACGGACGTCAATGTAACTGGAAAAGGGGGGTTTTCAGCGTAATATCGGACAGTCCACGGCAAAGCGCCGCCTCGGCCGGCTCAGCGATAGATTCTGTCCGGAGATATAAGGATGAGGCGTGAACGGGGTTTGATAAAGGCCTTTCAGTTTTCACCATATACTCGCAGGACGAATTATCGCTGTAGCGCCGGTAAAGCGGCGGGTTACGCCGCCGGCCGGACCTTTGAAGCGCATATTGTCATTATATCATATCCTCGGTATACGCGTTGTCGACTGCACGGCTGAGAAAGACCGTATCTATAACATACGAAGCAGAGTTCATAATTTTAAAATTTTTTCAATCCATTGTAAAGATATTTTTCATTCGGCGGGCACGGCGCGCGCCATTGCCGACTGAAAAAGCCCCCGTCGTGCAAATGCATGACGGGGGCTTCTCTCTAACAGGTTGTTGAAAAACCCTCGCGTCCGTTCAGGCTGTTCAAAAAGCTCCGGATACAAGGCGTCGAGGAGCGAGGAATGAGGCGTATTTTGTCCATACGCCGCAGTGACGAGCGACGATGACAACGCGGTAGATGGACTTTTTCAACAGCCTGCCAAACGAAGTCCCGCGCATTCCCTGAAGGGTGCGGGACGCTAACGAGTCTAAAAATGGTATATCACGTTCAGCCCGATTGTGTCCTGGTGCTTGCTGTCGCTTACGTTTTTACCGTCAAAGACATTCTTGTTGGACTGGTCGTGGCGGTACTCGGCCCTTAAGAGCATGTTGGCGTTGATGGTATACTCCGGCGTGAGCGTGAACTCCCACATATCCTGCTTGGTGCCGGTGCGCGCCCCGTCCGAGTCCTTGAAGAGCTCGGCCCTCGCGTTCATCGTTAGCTTGTCGGATATCGGGTACCTGAATACCCCGGCTATGCCGCTCCAGTCGCTGTCGCCTATGCCGGGGACGTTTTTCTCAAAGCCGTATACGTAATCGGCGCTGAAGACGAGCTTCCCCAAGAGGGTCGTGCCGAAGTTCAGGTTAAGCACATGCCTGAGGTTGTTGTTGTTGTCGTTCTGCTCCGGGCCTACGATATACTTGACGTTCAGGTTCGTATTCGCCGCCGGCGTCATCGCCGCGTGGATGAAGACCGTTTTGCCGCCGTTGTTGTCGGTGACGTTATCCCAGCCGTTCGCCACGCATCCGATAAGGGTGAGCCTGTCGTTGAAGACATACGTCCCACGGAGCCCGGTGTGCGTAAAGGGTATTGTATAGTAGAAGAGAAGCGACCTGGAGTAGTTGTAGTTCCACCCCTCGACCCCCTCGATGACCTCGGCCCCTAACTCGGTAATGAACTTTCCCGCGTCTATCTTCAAACCGTTGCCGACCGGCGCCACATACGAGACGAACGCCTGCCTGACGTCGAAGTCGTTGGCGCCGGTGTACCCTGTTGAGTGTATGGCCGCCGGCACCGTGTAGCCGTAGTTCAGGTCGAGCTTGAAACCCGTGGTCCCCGCGCCGGAGGCGTCCTTGTGGAAGACCAGCTGGGCCAGCTCGAGGCCGAAGGTGTTGTCCCTGTTGTTAAAGGGCCTGAAGTTGATGTTCCTTGAATAGGGTTCGTTGAAGTCGTAGTTGTAGCCTACCGAGGCTAAGCCGTTCACATCCACCTCCTTGAGCCAATCCGGCGCCTTCAGCTCCGCAGCCCCCGCCATGCCGGTAAACAGGAAGATGATGCCTGTCAGAATCAAAAAAACCGCCTTTTTCATCCCGCCCTCCCTATCTTTTTTATTTTTGACGCCTGTATGAGAAGGGGCAGCACAGCCCCCAGACAGACCTCCCCTCCAAGACCGCCAATCCGCTCCCCAGCGCCGCTCCGTCAAGTACATTATTATATGGATGCCTTTGTCTTCAGGTTTTGCAACATCGGTGCCAATCCGATCAAAGGCGGAAAGTCGAGCTTTTCAAGCGCCGTTAGACTGCTCCACGGCACCCCTACCAGCCAAACTGACTCGTTTATAATCATTGTCTGCCTATAAATCAATCAGTTTTCCTTAACGTTATGACAGACCCGAGGTCTTTCAGCCCACCGGGGCTCATTTTCCCCCGGACTTTTTTTTGCATACGCCGGGACAAACGGAGACGACAAATCAAATTTTTCCGCGACCCGTGAAAAAATGGGCATAAAAAAAGGGCGGGGGTTAAACCCCCGCCCTTTTTTTCAGGAAGCTCACCTAACCGCCGGGCCGGCGCGCCAGAGACGCGCACCATGCGCTCAGGAGGACTTGGCCTGCTCGTCCTTCCTTGCGGCCTCTTTAAGTTCGGAGACGAACACATCGAGGTCGGTTGAATGCATCGTGCAGGCCATGGAGATGGGCTCCCCCCCGAAGGCCGGACAGGTAAAACAGCCCGAGCCGAAGTGCCTGGTGAACACCTCCTTCGTGGAAGGCCACCTCGTTGTGACCTCGCCAGTCGTCATATCCCCACTGATATTTTCCGGCATATGTCATCCTCCTTGCTTTCTCTTTTAAGGAACCTCTGATTAATTCGCAATAGCATGTCATTCTGAGCAAAGCGAAGAATCTCAACGTCTATAAAATCAATAAGTTACGAGATTCTTCGGTCGCTACGCTTCCTCAGAATGACAGAAAAACATAATTAATCAATAGTAAATAGACGCCGGACATTATATGATTTTCATCATATGAAAAGCAAGGCCGGATACCGCCCGGCGCTAACGCCTGGACCAGGGGCGGAACACGGATTTGACCCTCCCCATGAGCCCCCTGCCCCCCATGTCGTCGAAGAGCGAATAGACCACCGGCACGGCCACGAGCGTGACGAGGAGGCAGAGCGCCTGCCCGCCTACGATAACGATGGACATGGACGCCCTCGACGCCGAGCCGTCCCCCCTGCCGAGCGTTATCGGGAGCATGCCCGCTATTATGGCGAGCGTCGTCATGAGGATCGGGCGGAGCCTGACCCTGTTGGCCTCCAGCTGGGCCTCAAACCTCTCCATGCCCGTCGCCCTCAGGGTATTCGTGTAATCTATCTGCAGTATGGCGTTCTTCTTGACGACGCCTATCAATATGAACATCCCCATTATGCTGTATATGTTCAGGGTGTTGTTCGCGAGTATGATGCTCAGGATGCCGAAGGGGATGGACAGGAATATGGAGACCATGATGGTCACGGGGTGCACGAAGCTCTCGAACTGCGCCGCGAGCACCATGTATATGAACGCGAGGCTCAAAATGAACGCCAGCAGGAAGTTGAAGAACGCCTCCTTCATGAGCTTTCCCCTGCCGAGGTAGCTGATGCCGTAATCCGCGGGGATGTTCATGCCTGCTATGACCTTGTTGGCCGCGGTGATCGCCGAGCCCAGGGGCAGGTCGTAGAGGTTGGAGATTATGGTTATCTGCCTCTCCTGCGCGTACCTGTCTATCTGGCCCGGGCTCACGCCCGGGGTCAGCGTCGCGAGGTTGTCAAGACTCACCAGCCCGCCGCGTCCGTCCGGCACGGTAAGCTCGGATATGGTCGAGGCGTCCTTCCTGTAGGACGGGAGGAGCCTGAGCCTGACGTTATACTGGTCGTCGCCCTCCCTGTAGAACGATACCTTCTCCCCCCCGACCATCGTCCGGAGGCTCGATGCTATCGCCTCCACCCTGACGCCTAAGTCCGAGGCCTTCTTCCTGTCTATATGGACCTGGAGCTCCGGATGCCTGAGGGACTGGCCCGTGTCCGTATCGACGAAGCCGGGTATGGATTTGAGCTTCTTGATTATCGCCTCCGAGTACTCGTCAAGCCTGGAGAGCTCCGGGCCGCGCAAGACCAGGTTGAAAGGCGTGGCCTTGAACCCGCCCCCGGATATGAGGTTTATCGTCTGCACGCCGACCCTCAAGTCCGGATAACCCTTGAGCATGCCGCGGACCTCGTTCATTATCTCGTTCTGGCTCCGTTGCCTCAGGCTCAGGTGCTTGAGCCCGACGTATATGGAGGCGTCCGTTACGTTGGACATGTACTGCCCCCTTACGCCGATGGTGGTGAAGAGGCGCTCCACCTCAGGAATCCTGGCGACCCGCGCCTCCAGGCCTCTCAATATCGCGTCGCTCCTCTCAAGGGAAGACCCGGGAGGGGTCTCCACTATCACCTCGAACTCGCTCATGTCGTCATCGACTACGAACTCGGACTTGACCATCTTGCCGAGCGGCGCTACGGAGACGAGCATGGCTATGCAGGCTGCCGTGACCGTCAGCCTGTGGCGAAGGCACCACGCAAGGAGCGCGATGTACCAGGACTCCAGCTTCGAGTAGAAGAGAGAAGTCTTGTGGCCCGCACCCTCCTTCCCGGGCTTGAGGAACCTTGATGAGAGCATCGGAGTGAGCGTGAAGGAGACCAGGAGCGAGAGCATTATGGCGAACGCCGCCGTAAGCCCGAAGCTCTTCCAGAACCTCCCGACAAGCCCGGACATGAACGCCACGGGAAGGAATATGACGACGAGCGAGAGGGTGGTGGCCATGACGGCAAGGGCTATCTCCTTTGTCCCGTAAACGGCCGCGTCCATCGGGCTCCTATTCTCCTCATCCATATGCCTGAATATGTTCTCAAGGACGATGATGGCGTCGTCTATGACTATCCCGGTGCATACGGAGAGGGCAAGGAGCGTCATGCTGTTGAGCGTAAAGCCCATGAAGCGAAGGAGCGTGAAGGTGCCTATTATCGAGGCCGGGATTGCGAGGGCGGCTATGGCGGCGGCCCTCAGGTTGCGTATGAAGAGCAGTATGATGAGGCTCGCCAGCGCCGCGCCGAGGACGAGGTGCTCTTCGACATTGGATACTGATTTTTTTATGAACCTTGATTGATCCGTTACGACCTGTATGCGGATATCGGGCGGCAGGGCGGCCCCTATCTCCTTGAGCTTGGCCTTTACGCCCTCGGCCACCTCCACGGTATTGGTGCCGGACTGCTTCCTGACGAGGAGCGAGACGGCGTTGTCCCCGTCGAGCCTGGAGAGGGTCCGGGGCTCCTCTTCGCCGTCAAGGACGTACCCTATGTCCTTGAGGCGCAGAGGGGCGCCTTTGACGTCAGCCACGATGAGGGAGCTGAAGTCCTGGACCTGTTCTATCCTGCCCATGGTCCTCAGGCCCTCTTCGTGCCCCTTCCAGGTGATCCTGCCGCCCGGGACCTCGACGTTCTGCCTCCTGAGCGCGTCCTTTACAGCCGCAATCGAGATGTTGTACGCGGCGAGCCTGTGGGGGTCGACGAATATCTGTATCTCCCTCTTCCTGTCCCCGACGAGGGTTATCGCGCCTATGTCCTTTATCGTCTCGATCTGCCTTTTTATCTTCTTGTCGGCTATCTCCGTGATCTCCCTCTCGGAACGTCTGCCGGAAACGACGATGGACATGACGGGGGCGGCGTCCGGGTCGAACTTCTCAATGACCGGGGAATCGGTGCCGGGCGGCAGGTCGGACAATATGGTGGAGACCTTCTCCCTGACCTCGTTGGCCGCCACGTTTATATCCTTTTCAAGGACGAAGGTGGCGAATATCTGGGATTGGCCCTCGATGGTGGTGGAGCGGAGCTCGTCTATCCCGTTGATGGTGTTGATGGTCTCCTCTATCCGCTTGGTTATCTGGCTTTCTATCTCCTCGGGGCTCGCGCCCTCGAGCCTGGTCGTGACGGTGACCGTGGGGAGGTCCACCTTGGGGAATATGTCCACGCCAAGCTCCCTCAGGGACGCCAACCCCAGCACGACAAGCGCTGAGATAAGCATCGTGGTAAAGACCGGCCTTTTAACGCATACTTCGTATAGTGTCATATTATTTTATAACGCTCACCTTCGCGCCCTCATACAGGGCCGAAAGGCCGCTTGCGGCAACCGTATTCCCCGGCTTTACGTCCCCCATGACCTCTATCATATCCCCGTCCCTCACGCCCGTCCTTACCTGCCTCTCATGGGCGATATCGCCCTCGATCACGAAGACCTTCGTCACCCCGGCGAATGAATAGACCGCGGCCTCGGGCACGAACGGGACGCCCGGCTCTTTCATGGTCAGTATGGTCCCCTTGGCGAAGAAGCCGGGCCTCAACACGCCTCCGGGGTTCGGGACCTCGGCCTCCATCTCGAGCGTGCGCGTCTGCGCGTCTATCGCCGGGCTTATTCTTGTCAGAGCGCCGGAGAAGCCCTTGCCTTTATACGCCTCGACCATTACCTCCATCCTCTGTCCGGTCCTTATCCTTGGAGAAGCCGCCTCGGCCACGGTCCCCCTGAACTTGAGCGTCCCGGTCGACACCACGGCAAAGAGCCTGGTCTGTGGGTTCACGGCCTCCCCGACGGAGACGAACCTCTTTTTTATCTCGCCGGATATCGGCGCCCTCACGCGCGTGTCGTCAAGGTGTTTCCTGGCCGCCTCGGCCTTTGACGCGGAGAGCTCGGAGCGCGCCTGCGCCTCCTTGAGCTGGGCTTTGGCTACGTCGTACTTCGTCCTTGCGTCGTCGTACTGGCTCGTGGATACCATCCCCTCCTTGAAGAGCTCCTCGTACCTCTTGAGCGTCGTACCCGCGTCCGCGAGGCGCGCCTCCTCCCTGTCCACGGCCTTGAGGTCGGTCTGGTGGGCGGCTACGGCCCCGTCGAGGGCGAGCTTGAATTCCCTCTGGTCGAGAAGGGCGAGGGTGTCGCCTTTCTTCACCCTGTCGCCGAGGTCGGCGGATATTTTCTCGACCGTGCCTGAGACCTCGCTCCCAACGATGCTCTCTTCCCACGGCTCAAGGCTCCCGACGGCCTCCACGCTCCTGTCGACTGCGCGCCCCTCAGCCGTAGCGGCCTTTACGTTAATGACCGCCGCCGGGGCGGCCTTCTGCCCGCTGTCGGCCGTTTTCGCGGGCTCCTTTGAGCACCCGGAAAGGGCGAGATAGGCCGCGAGGAGCGGCAACGTCAGGATAGAAAATTTTTTCATTCAATATGCTCCTGAAAGGAATTTCAGTGTTTCCTTCGAGTATCGCTACTGTCCCGGATTATCGGTTATCGGTTATCAGTGAAGGATAAAGACGTATTTCTACAGATAACAGACAACCGATAACAGATAACCATTTTTACGTCTTATCTATCAGGCCCGACCCCGCTTTTCACATTCAAGACCTCTTCAAGGAGTGTCCCGGTCGAGTACTTCAATTGCAGGGAGGCGAGCTCGAGGTCGTACCTCGCGTTCATCAGGGACCTCTGCGCGGAGATTAGGGTCGTGTCGGCGTCTATGACGTCGAGGGTCGTGGCCAGTCCCCACTTGTACTGCTCGAACACCATCCTGTAGTCCTCCTCGGCGAAGGAGCGCTGTTTTTCGTAGGAATCTATCACGGCCCTTACCGCGGCACGGTTGTTGTAGACCTCCCTCACCTCCACCTCTATATCCCTTTTAAGCCCCAGCCTCCTCAACTCCGATTCCCTGAACCTGCTCCTTGCCTCTGTGAGCTCCGCCCGCCTCAACCCGCCCTCGAATATCGGGTATGTGAGCACCACTGAGGCCGACGTGCTGTTCTCCACGTAAAACGTCGTCTGAGGGTCCTGTTCCCTGTGCGTATATTCGCCCACAAGGTTCAACGACGGCAGGAAGTTCCCTTTGGCGTATGATACCGCCTCTCCGGCGGCCTTCTCATCGAGCACGCTCTGCCTGTAGGCCCTTCTGTGCTCCAGGGCCGTCTTCACGAGGTCTTCAACGCCCGTATCGTTTAAGGCCCGGGCCGCGGGCTCCTCCACGTTCACCTCCCCGGCCCCGCCGATAAGCCTCCTCAGGTTGTTTCCGGCGTCGAGCAGCCTGCTCCCGGCCCTGGTCAGCTCGGCCTCGGCGCCGGCGGCCTCGGCCTCGGCCCTGAGTACCGCCGTCTTCGTGACGGCGCCGGCCTTGAGGTTCGCGTCAGCCACCCTGGCGCGCTCCCTGGCCCTCTTGAGCGCCGCGTCCTTTATTTCAACGTCCTTCCGGGACTTCAAGACCCCGAAATAGGCGTTGGCCGTGGCCAGGGCGATCCGCTCCTTCGCGGCATCGAGGGCCAGCCTCGATATCTCCGCGCCTATCTTTGCCTGCCTCCTGGCGTTCCACTCCTTGCCGCCTGAATAGATGGGTTGGGTGACCTTCAGGTCGAGCGTTGTGCCGGCGTCCGGCTGTATGGCCATCGTGCCTGAGAGTTTCTTCTCCGTGTACCTCGTGTAGCTCCCGGTGGCGGTCACGGACGGCAGGAGCCTTGAGGTAGCCTTGTCGACGTTGCTCTCGGCCTGCGCCACCCCCTCGACGGCCGTCCTGACCGTCTCATGGTTCTCTATCGCCAGACGGTACGCCTCCGCGAGGGTAAGGGCGCCCTCCCCGGCCGCTGAAAGCCCCTCGCCCGCTGAAAGCAGGAACGTCAGGATGGAAAAAACGGCTACGGCCCCTGTCAGCATACCGGAGACGCGCCTGGACCTGTCGGCGGCAATCATCATAACTACCTCCTCATCATGCCTTCAAAGAAGACCTCAACGAAGCTCTCCACGACGGCCTCGTTCGGCCTCTTGAAGTACCTCTTCAGGCCGTAGAGCTCCTGGGATATGCTGTAATGGAGTATCATGCCGATAAACGCCCTGGCGGCTATAGCCGGGTCGATCTTCTTGAACACGCCGGCTTTAATGAGGCCCCTTATGCTGGCATCGAGGAACTCGATGAGCTCAAGCCCCTTTGTCCTTATGAATATCTCCGAGAGTTCGTGCTTCTCAAGGGCGCTGTATGTGAGGAGCCTCAGGAACGACGGGTCTTTCTGGTGCTCGGAGATGAGGTATGCGGCTATGGTCTCAAATACCTCTTTTCCCCTTTTGCCCTTTATCCTGCCGATGAGGCGCGATTGGCCGCCGCTGTCGCCGCACCTGCTGTCGATTATGGCGTTGTAGAGCGCCTGTTTTCTGGAGAAGTGCTTGAAGATTACGGCCTCGCTCACCCCGGCCTTCAGGGCTATCTCGCGGGTGGTGGTGCCCTTGAAGCCGTTCCTGGCGAAGAGCTCGGCGGCGACCCGCACTATCTGCCCCCTGCGCTCCTCGCCGGTCATCCTGATCTTTTTCTTGATTATCGCCGCGGCTGTCATTGCAATAGTCCCCGTCTTTGTTAGTAAGCGCTTACTATAATACCTCGGGGGCTCATTGTCAAGCGCATATGCAAGGCCGTAAAAAATCCTATTTCAAAACAGATTAATCTGTTATCATTTATTAGGGAACCTCTGATTAATTCGCAATAGCATGTCATTCTGAGCAAAGCGAAGAATCTCAACGTCTATAAAATCAATAAGTTACGAGATTCTTCGGTCGCGGAGTTTACACTGAACGTAGTGAACGTGCTTTCAACAAGCATAGCGAGTGGATTCCCCGCAGCTTGCTGCGGGGAGGAGCGAGCGAATTACAAACGATAAATTCCTTACTTGAAAATTCTCCGCAGCTTGCTGTGGAGAATTTTAACGGGATAAAGTACGAATGGCTCGCGCAGTCGGGCCTGCGCATGACCACGGACGACGGGTTCGTCATCTACACCGACCCGATCATGCTCGACCCCGGCCCGCCGAAGGCCGGGCTCATACTCATCTCGCACCACCACGTCGACCACTGCCTCCCGGAGTTCGTCGCCGCTATAAGGGATGATAATACGAGGCTCGCCGCGTTCCACGAGAGCTACGTCAAGTACTGCGCCCAGGACATAAAGAGGGTCCGCACCGTAAAGATAGGCCAGACCATAGATCTGTCCGGGGTTAAGATCACCGGCATCGAGGCCTACACAAAGAGGGGGTTCCACATGAGGGGCGAGGGGTGCGGCTTTATCATAGAGCTAAGGGGGCAGAGGATATACTTCTCAGGGGATACCGCCGGGATAAAGGAGATGGAGGGACTCGGCCCAATCGACGTGGCGATACTGCCGATAGCCGACAACACCTACACCATAGACCTCCATGATGCGGCCAGCGCCGTAAGGCTTATAAAGCCGAAGCTCTTCATCCCCGTGCACTACACGCCAATGGACGAGCCGGACCCGCGGATGACCGAGGGGATGATGTTTTCCAAGGACCCGAGGTTCTTCACGAGAAAGGAAGACCCCTCTACCCTGAATAAAGAGTTAGGGAAGCTCTGATTAATTATGTTTTTCTGTCATTCTGAGGAAGCGTAGCGACCGCAGAATCTCGTAACTTATTGATTTTATAGACGTTGAGATTCTTCGCTTTGCTCAGAATGACATGCTATTGCGAATTAATCAGAGGTTCCTTAGAGGACACCGGCATAGAGGTGGCGGTGCTCAGGAAGCTATGCGGGTGCGGGTGAGTCTGCTAACAGGATACTGAGA
>JACRNN010000167.1 GCA_016234955.1 Deltaproteobacteria bacterium
CCAGGCTTCTGAAACCATGCGGCGTTAAGATTACAAGGATAGCCTCCGGCATACCGGTAGGCAGCTTCGTTGAGTACATGGACGGCGCCACCCTCGGCCGTGCGATGGAGGGCAGGAAAGAGGTCCTGGCCTGATACCTATCGCAAGGGGACAGCGGCGGCTCTTGCTGGCAGGGCGGCGTGTGTTGAAGCCCCATTAAGCCCAGGCCGCGGGCCTCGCTCGCTGCGCATTTTCAATAGGAGGGCCGTTTTAATTTTTTAGCGTTCTGAAGCCCAGGGGGTTTGCGTGTCGCTCCCCGCGCGGGAGCGTGGATTGAAACATAATAAAAGGCGGATAGAAGAGGGATATGCCCATGGGAAACTATATCGAGGTACGGTGGCACGGCAGGGCCCAGCAGGGAGTTGTAACGGCGGCGAAGGTATTGAGCGAGGCGTGCCTGAGGGCCGGCAAATACGTCCAGGCCTTTCCCGAATTCGGGCCGGAGAGGATGGGCGCCCCGGTCAAGGCCTACAACAGGGTGTCGGATGAGCCGATAAGGCTCCATTGCCAGGTCTCTGACCCCGGGTACGTGCTGATAGCCGACCCCACGCTGATAGGGAGCGTCAATGTGACCGAAGGCGCGCCAGAGGACGCGGTATTCATAGTAAACACGCATAAAAGCCCGGAGGAGATGAGAAAAGAGCTTGGACTCGCCGGTAAGAAAGCGAAGGTCTTTACCATCGACGCATCCCGGATATCTCTTGATGCCCTCGGCAGGCTTATGCCTAACACCCCGCTCCTCGGCGCGCTTGCAAAGGCCACGGGGTTTGTAACTCTCGATGCCCTTATGGAAAACTTCAAGGAGAATTATTCCAAGAAGTTCAGCTCCAAGGTGATAGAGGGCAATGTCGAGGCCATGAAACGCGGTTTCAGCGAGGCAAAGGGGGCGTAGTCTCTGTTATCTGTGAAGGATAAAGACGTATTTTTACCGATTGCCGATAACAGATTACAGATAACCGATAACAGAGAAGGGGTATATATATGGACGAGAGAAAGGAACACGCCCTCGGCGGCGTAATACCCAAGGGCGGGACGGCCCACGATTACTCCACCGGCGGGTGGAGGAAGCTCAGGCCCGTGCTCGACAGGGATAAGTGCACGAACTGCCTCATCTGCTGGGTCATGTGCCCGGATTCGGCCGTAATAACAGAGGACGGCAAGATGATGGGCTTTGACATGGAGCACTGCAAGGGGTGCGGCATATGCGCCGTCGAGTGCCCTGACAAGGTGAAGGCGATAAAAATGATAGAGGAGGCCGACTGATGGCTATCACGATGACAAAGGGGCAGGCCGGGCTCACCGGCAACTCCGCCATAGCCTATGCCATGAAGCAGATAAACCCGGACGTCAGCCCGGCCTACCCTATAACGCCGTCCACCGGCATAGTGGAGGAGTTCTCAAGCTACGTGGCCGACGGCGCGGTGGAGACCGAGCTTATAACCGTTGAGAGCGAGCATTCGGCCATGAGCGCCTCCATCGGGGCGTCCGCCGCAGGCGCAAGGGTGATGACCGCGACCTCGGCCCAGGGGCTCGCGCTCATGTGGGAGATGCTCTACGTGGCGTCCGGCATGAGGCTCCCGATAGTCCTGACGGACGTCAACAGGGCGCTCTCCGCGCCGATCAACATACACTGCGACCATTCGGATACGATGGGCGCCAGGGATTCGGGCTGGATACAGCTCTATTCGGAGACGGTGCAGGAGGCCTACGACAACCTCATCCAGGCCGTCAGGATAGCGGAGAACAAAAACGTGCTGCTCCCGGCCATGGTCTGCCTCGACGGCTTCATCACGAGCCATGCCATCGAGAACATAACCCTCATCGACGACGCCGCCGTAAGGGAGTTCGTCGGGGAGTACAGGCCCGTACACTCGCTCCTGGATACCGACAACCCGGTAACGATGGGGGCTATGACGCTCCAGGACAGCTACATCGAGTTCAAGCGCCAGCAGTCAGAGGCCATGGCGCGCGCCAAGGACGTGGTCATGGAGGTAGGCAGGGAGTTCGGCAAGAAGTTCGGCAGGGCCTACGGGCTCTTTGAGACATACAGGCTCGACGACGCGGAAGCGGCCATAGTGATACTTAACTCCGCGGCCGGGACCACGAAGGTGGCGGTGGACGAGCTGAGGAAACAGGGCAGGAAGGTGGGGCTCCTGCGGCCCAGGCTCTTCAGGCCCTTCCCGTTCGCCGAGATAGCCGAAGCTCTAAAGAACGTAAAGGCCCTTGCTGTCCTCGACAGGGCCGATTCGATGAGCGGCTTCGGCGGCCCCGTGTTCAACGAGGTCCGCTCCGCGCTCTATGAGCTTGAGAAGAGGCCCCGCGTAATAAGCAGGATCTACGGACTCGGGGGCAGGGACTACAAGGTAAAGGACGCGCTCGCGGTGTTCGACGACGTCCTGAAGACAGCGGCCACCGGCAAGGTCGATACCCTCCAGAAGTACATCACCCTTTAGGGCCGCCGCGCTCCGGATGTGGCGGCGGGGATGCAGTCTACAGGTCGATGGACCGTAAAATAAAGGGCCCTCGAGGGTCTTTAAAGAGGATGAGATATGGCTACCCTTAAAGAACTGTCAAAGAAAGACGAGCTTTTCTCCGGCGGCCACAGGCTGTGCGCCGGGTGCGGCATCCCGCCGATAGTGAGGAGGGGCAATATCCCGCGGGACAAGGACATGAAGTTCATAGCCTTCGGCGGGGACGGCGGCACATACGACATAGGTCTGCAGGCCCTCTCCGGGGCGCTTGAGAGGGGCCATGACTTCTTATATGTCTGCTACGACAACGGCGCGTACATGAATACCGGCATACAGCGCTCCAGCGCCACGCCGTTCCATTCCAACACCACCACGTCCCCGGCGGGCGACGTCATACAGGGAAAGCAGGAGTGGAGGAAGGACCTGACGCGCATCGTGATAGCCCACAACGTGCCCTACGCCGCGCAGGCGAGCCCGCACAACTGGGCAGACCTCTCGAAGAAGGCCGAAAAGGCGCTCAAGACAAAGGGCCCGACGTTCTTAAACGTCATGTCCCCCTGCCCCCTCGGGTGGTACACTAAACCAGAGGACTCCATCAAGTGGGCGAAGCTCTCGGTGGACACATGCTACTGGCCACTGTACGAGGTCGAAAACGGCATACTGAAGGTCACGTACAAGCCCAGGGAAAAAAAGCCCCTGACGGACTGGCTCAAGCCCCAGGGCAGGTTCAAACACCTGTTCAAGCCCGGCAACGAGCACATACTCGAGGCGTTCCAGGCAAGGGTGGACCTCGAATGGCAGAGGCTCCTCGACCTCGACGGCAAGCGCGTATAGCCCTGTGCCGGAGTTTTGCGGCGCCGGGGATAACAGCTTGCTGAAGAGCTTTATTTTTTTAGCGTTCTGAAGCCGCCGCGGTGTTTAAGCTGTGGAGGGCTCGTTTTCTTGGCGTTCTGAAACCCCTTGGGCTTCCAAGCCCCGGGAGGGTTCACTTGCATGGCGGGCGGATTCCCCGCGACCCTGTCTTTAAGGGGGGCCCCAAAAAATATTCAGAGGTATCATACAGACATATGCCGCAAAGCTCTTTTATAATGTACGATGAGGAGTACAGGGAAATTACCGCCATAATAGAGAGGCTCGTGCGCGAGGCCAATGCCGCGTGCGTATACCTTGTGGACAAGGACGGCCAGCTTATCGCGGCGAGCGGGGACACCAGGAACATAGACGCCACCTCTTTAGCCTCCCTGACCGCGGGCAACATCGCGGCCACCGACGGGCTTGCCAAGCTCATCGGCGAAAAAGAGTTCTCCATACTCTTCCACGAG
>JACRNN010000250.1 GCA_016234955.1 Deltaproteobacteria bacterium
CCCTCAGTATCACGTCAAGTGTGGATTGCCCGGTGCCGTAGCGGTTATCGAAAAAGTGCTTGGTTGACGCGTCGTTGACGGCGATGACCGGGAACTTCAAAATTTTCTCCGCGGCAAGGCTCCGGAGCCTTATTACTCCGGTGGTAGTTTCTTCTGTAGAGCCGATGCAGGTGGAGGCAAGACCAGGCCTCTCTCCGTGTATGACGGAGACGAGGTCCGCGCCGTCGTCCATGGTGATATGCGGCTTTCTGTCGAGCGCCTCGTTTATGTGCTTATAGTAGGTCTTGTTGTCCTCCCCCTTTATGGCAAAGACGGGTATCCTAAAGTCCTTCACCAATGACGCGGCGACGTCGTCCTGCGTTGACAAAGGGTTCGATGCGCAGAGCACCACGTCGGCCCCGCCCTCTTTAAGCGTAATGGCGAGGTTCGCGGTCTCCGTGGTCACATGCAGGCACGCGGCGACCCTCACGCCCTTCAGCGGCTTCTTCCCGGAGAAATTCTCCTTGACGCGCCTTAAGACCGGCATGTCGAGCTCAGCCCATTCTATCCTCTTTTTGCCCCTGGCGCTCTGCCCTAAGTCCTTGACGTGGTGGTTCATAGTCCTCCCATTCCATAGATTTTCAGGCGGGGCTTTCATGCCCCGCCTCTCTTTGCCGCTAAACGTGCGCACGCCCGGTTAGAGCCCGGCGGCCTTCCTGAGGGCCGCAGCCTTATCGGTCTTCTCCCATGCAAAGCCGTCGCCTTTCCTTCCGAAATGCCCGTAGGCGGCGGTATTCCTGTAGATAGGCCGGAGAAGCCTCAAGTCTTTTATAACCTCCGCCGGCTTCATGCGGAAGTTCTCCTTTACGAGCTTCTCTATCTTTTCCGGGGCTATCTTCTCCGTGCCGAAGGTATCCACCATGACGGATACCGGGTCGGCTACGCCTATGGCGTAGGCAAGCTGCACCTCGCACTCGGTGGCAAGCCCTGCGGCCACCACGTTCTTTGCGATGTATCTTGCGAGGTATGACGCGCTTCTATCGACCTTCGAGGGGTCCTTGCCGGAGAAGGCGCCGCCTCCGTGGCTGCCGTGGCCGCCGTATGTATCGACGATAATCTTCCTGCCGGTAAGTCCGCAGTCCCCGTGCGGGCCGCCGACGACGAACCTGCCGGTCGGATTTATATGGTATTTCGTCCTGGATGTCAAAAGCCTTCTTGGGATGACCTTCCTGACGACCTCTTCTATGACGGCCTCTTTCAACGCCGAGTGCTTTACCTCCGGCGAGTGCTGGCTCGACACGACGACCGTGTCCACTGACGAAGGCCTGCCGTTCACATACCTTACCGTGACCTGGCTCTTTCCGTCAGGCCTTATGAAATCAAGTATCCCCTTCTTCCTCACCTCCGCGAGACGGAGCGTGATGCCATGCGCAAGGGCTATCGGCATCGGCATAA
>JACRNN010000251.1 GCA_016234955.1 Deltaproteobacteria bacterium
GAGTGGGAGAAGATAAAGGAGCACCCCCTGCTCGGCTCCAGGATAATAAAGAGCATGGAGGGGATAGACGAGACGATCGGCAGGCTCATCTACGAGCACCACGTAAGGTACGACCACTCCGGGTATCCGCACACGAACTCTTCGCTCCACCCGTTGAGCCAGATAGTGACTATCTCCGACGCGTATGACGCGCTTACCACGCTCAGGGTCTACCAGCAGCCGCACAGCCCCATCGAAGCGATAAAGATCATGTCCAACTTCTCCGGGAGGCACTTCAACCCCGCGATACTCCAGACCTTCATCAACACCATGGGGATGTATCCCATAGGGACGATGGTCAGGCTTTCAACGAACCAGATAGGGATTGTGACGAGGGCCAACCGTGAGGCCTCTGAGAGGCCCGCGTTAAAGATCCTTTATGACAGAGACGGTGAGGCGGTAGAGAGCCCTTTTGTGCTCGACCTCGCATCCAACGCGGATATCACGATAGTGTCGGCCGTAAACCCCGCCGTGACCAACGTCGACCTCAACGAGTTCTTTGAAAAGGAGGCGGCGGACGCCGCCCACGGGGCGCGGTAGCCCCGCGGAAAAGAACCCCGGAAATAAGGAGACCCCGCGGTTACGCGGGGTCTCCTTATTTAAGCGCCGGACGGGCATTGAGAAGTCATTAAATCGGGTGGACAAGGGGGCAAGGAATGGGGCGTATCGGTTTTGTACGCCGTGGCGGAATGACAATGATGACGACACCGCGTATGGGGCTTTTTCAGCGGCCTGCTAATTAAGGGTGTCTCTAAAAATTAGCTTTTTGGTGTTCTGAAACCTCGGCGGCTCACATGCCTATGAGGGTTCATTTTTTTCCGAGGTCGAGGCGGGGTGCGTGAAACCTCTTAGGACTCAAGACCCGAGGGGTTTCAGAACGCTGATCTTCAGCCCTCTTGTCCCCGAGCTTGCCCACCGCATCTATCGCCCGCTCCACCACCCCCTGGTCCTGGTGCTTGAGCATCTGAAAGAGCGGCCCGATGAACTTTGGGTTCCTGAAGTTGCCGAGGGCGGCCACGGCCACCCTTACCACCACTGGGCTCGGGTCCTTAAGGGCCTCGGCGAGTTGAGACATGACGCTTGAGTCCATGTATGAGCCGAGCACCCTGATGGCCGCGGCCCTGACGTCCTCTGAAGGGTCGTTGAGCGCCTTCAGGAGTATCTCTATCACCCTGTGCCCCCTCAGGCTCCCGAGCGCGTATATGGCCCTGATCTTAACGAGCATCGCCCCTGAGGCGACCTTCTGCTCAAGCGGCTCGATCCTCTGGCGCACCTCGAGCCTCTCAAGGGCCTCGGCGGCGACCTTGCGCACCTCCTCCTGCTTGTCCTGGAGGGCGTTTATGAGTAGTTCCTTCCTCTTGTCCATGTAAGTGAACCATCCTCGGGCTTGAAAACCCCAAGGGTTTCAGAACGCTAAAGTGAACATGCATAGCGAGCGCGAGGCCCGCGGCTTGTTGCGGGGTCAAGCGAGCGAATAGAAATAGATACTTCCTTCTATGTCGAAGATTCCCCGCGGCTTGGCCAGCGGGGATATTCAACCCTCACGGGGCTTGAAGGCCCTCAGGGGTTTCAGAACGTTAAAAAATCAATCTATCAGTTTTAAGCGGAAGTTTCAAGGAATTTAAAGCCTCCATCCACCCATGCCCTCATATCTTCAATTGCCCTCCTGGCAAGCCTCTCCCGCCTGTCCCTGCCTTTAAGCGGCGGCAGTAGGCCGAAGTTGGCGTTCATGGGGGTAAACGCGGAATCGCGCTCGCTCGATATGTGGCGGACCAAGGCCCCCATGACAGTCGTCGGCGGAGGGCAGACGGGGCTTTGCCCTCTTGAACGCCTACAGGCGTTGATGCCGGCTAAAAGCCCGGATGCCGCGCTCTCGCAGTACCCCTCAACGCCCGTTATCTGCCCGGCGAAAAAGAGCGCGCCGTCGGTGCGCAGGGACTGGGCCGGCGTCAAAAGCCTCGGGGAATCTATGTAGCTGTTCCTGTGGAGCTTGCCGAACCTGGCGAACTCGGCGCGCTCAAGACCGGGAATAAGCCCCAATACGCGCCTCTGTTCCGGGAAGGTCATCCGGGTCTGGAAGCCGACGATATTGTAGAGCGTGCCCTCGATGTTCTCCCTCCTCAACTGCACGGCGGCGTAGGGCCTTTTGCCGGTGCGCGGGTCGACGAGGCCGACCGGCTTCATCGGGCCGAACATCAGGGTATCCGGCCCCCTCCGGGCCATGGCCTCCACGGGCATACACCCTTCAAAACACTTCATCTCCTCGAACTCCCTCGGCTTGACCATCTCGGCGGCAAGGAGCGCCTCCACGAACCTCCTGTACTCGTCTTCGTCGAGGGGGCAGTTTATGTAATCGTCCCCACCCTTGCCGTAGCGCGAGGCCATGAACGCCCTGTCCATGTCGATAGAGTCCTTGTACACTATCGGGGCTACCGCGTCGTAGAAGTAGAGGTTGGAGCTTGATATCAGGCCGCCGATGGCCCCGGCAAGAGGCTCGGAGGTCAAGGGGCCTGTGGCAATGACGAGCGGACGCGCCTCCGGGATATCCGTAACCTCCCGGCGCTCTATCTCAACCCCCGCATCTGCAAGGGCCCCTGTCACGTAATCGGAAAATGCCTTCCTGTCCACCGCAAGGGCATTGCCCGCGGGCACCCTTGAGGCCTCAGCCGCCTTTATAATGAGGGAGCCGCAGACGCGCATCTCTTCCTTGAGCACCCCTGATGCGTTCTCAAGGCTCTCGGACTTCAAGGAGTTGCTGCAGACTAGCTCGGCCAAGCCCTCCATCGTGTGCGCCGGGGAAAAACGCACCGGCTTCATCTCCAGGATGGTGGCCTTGCACCCCCGTTTTACGGCCTGGTAAGCGGCCTCGCTCCCGGCAAGCCCGCCCCCTATTATCGTCACCCTCTCCGTCATGCGCGCAACCTCCGTCATACATATTAACCCCCGCCCCCCGCGCCTTCAAGGTTTTTCGTAATGGATATTTATACTGCCGGAGGCTTCTTGCCAATACCGGGAATTTGTGGTAGGTTCTGTCAATGAGCAAGGTACGCGCGCGCCTTATAATCGAGGGGGTGGTGCAGGGCGTCTTTTTCAGGGCTACTATGGCGGAGGCCGCCCGCATGCACGGTGTGCGCGGCTGGGCGCGGAACAACCCTGACGGGACTGTGGAGGCCGTGCTCGAAGGGGATGAGGACCGGGTGGAAAAGGTCATCCAATGGAGCCGCATCGGCCCGCCGAGGGCGCGGGTGGACAGGATCGATATAAGCAGGGAGGAGTTCAAGGACGAGTTCGACGGCTTCACCGCCCTTACAAGGCACAACGGCTACTGAACGCACCCGCCGCAACCGGGCAGGGAGAGAGACAGGAACACAGATGAAAAGACCGTCATGCCTTATATCAGCGCTTATCACGGCCGTCGTCTTATTATTCGTTGCCCAGGGGTGCGCCCACAAACCTGATGTAAAGCTCTTCATGTACCCGGACGACAAGGGGTCGGAAGGATACTCAAGGAAGGCGGATCAGGGCGTGTTCGAGAACAAGTCGATAAGGGTAACGGTAAGAAAGATAGGGGATTCGGACGACGAGGGCCTCTCACAGGAGGTTATCGCCCACCTGCTCAAGAAGGACTACCTGATCTTCAGGATGGAGATTGAAAACACCTCCAGACACAGGGCCATCTACAACCCTTCCTTTACGACCTTTACAGACGACGCGATGGACTACGGCACGCCGATAGACTACACCGACCTCTACGATATGGCGGAGGGCGTATGGGAAAAAGAGGCGAAGGACGGAGAGAAGAAGCCATTCAGCATGAACGGCTTGAAGGGGCTCTTCTACGACCTCGCCACCACGATACCTCCCGGCGGAAAGACCTCGAAGCTCCTGATATTCAAGCCCATCTCAAAGGACTGCACAAAGGCCGCGCTCACCTTGAGCGAGCTCTACATCGGGACCGAGACGATAAGGGTGATATTTCCGTTCGTATTCAAGCCCAAGGAGGGGTGAGGGGGGGGCGACACGGCAATCCCTGAGTTTCCAGCGCCGTGGGGAGTTCCATCCTGGCGGCGCTGGTAATGGTGGGCACAGCCCGTAAGCTTCCCCTAAAAGTAGACATGTAATAAGTAGAGCTTTCTGGCAAAATAAAGCCAGGAGGTTCACATGAAGAAGTCCCGTTTTACCGAGTCTCAGATCGTAGCCGTGCTCAAGGAGGCTGA
>JACRNN010000265.1 GCA_016234955.1 Deltaproteobacteria bacterium
AGGACGCCAAATTCGATAAATTAGCCTAGGAGTTCACGTCCCTTCTCTCCGTGGCTTACGCCACTACCGCGGCGTTCGGGGGTCTTCTCGCGTTTTCGCTCTTCCCGCTCTATCCGACCTTCATGGGCTACATGGCCGGGATGTTCAAGAGCGTGATGTTCCTCTACGCGGTATTGTTCTTCGGGGAGACGTTCTGTCTCTACATGTATTATTACGGGTGGGGCTGGCTGAAGGGCGGGGGGCCATTTGACAGGAGGGCGCAGCTCGTATTGAAGGGGCTGGGGGCCCTGGTCGTCATTTTAGGCGTGATATTCTTCTTCGGCGGTTTCGGCCCCAAGATGAGGGGCGATACGAGGACGTTCATTACCGCGATATATTTCCTGCCGCTCGGCGCCGGGCTCTTCATGGCGAAGGACAGAAAAGGCGTTCATATCCTCATCGGGATACTCCTGAATATATTCGGCACGGCCATCATGCAGATGGCCAATTCCATGGTCGGGTTCATGATGAGCCCGGGCGGCGTGAGCGAGAAGGGCGAACTCGTCGGCACGGCGTGGCAGGTCTTCGAGAACACGCTCGCAACACCGCTGGCCATCCACAGGATGATGGGCAACCTGGCCTTCGGCGGGCTTGTGGCCGGGGCGTACGCGGCGGTGAAGTTCATCGGGTCCAAGACCCCGGAGGACAAGGCCCACTACGACTGGATGGGCTACATCTCCAACTTCATCGCGATAGCCGGGCTCCTGCCCCTGCCGTTCGCGGGCTACTACCTCGGAAGAGAGGTCTACTCCACGAGCGCGGTCATGGGCAACAACATGATGGGCGGGGATTTTTCATGGACCTTCATCATGCAGGCGATGCTCGTCGGCTCGCTTTTCCTCATCAGCAACTACTACCTCTGGAGCGGCATGACCCGGATACCGGGATCGGAACGCTACTACAAATACATAAAGTTCATCCTCGGGGCCATCGTCATATCGTTCGCGGTATGGCTGACGCCGCATAACCTCCCTCTCACCGGCGCCGAGGTCTCTCAGATGGGCGGCACGCAGTACCATCCGACGCTCAAGTTTTTCGGCCTGATGCCCGCGAAGAACGCGGTCGTGAACCTCATAATACTATCGACCTTTTTCAGCTTCCTCCTTTACCGGAGGGGCAACAGGGGGGAGATGGTGCCAATAAGCTCGCAGGGCAAGGTGCCGAAGATAGTCATATCGCTGGCCGGGCTCGTTGCCGTGGTGATAGTCGGCCATTACGCGGTCTATCTGCTGGGCATGGACCCGGCGGCCCTCGACCTGCCCGCCGACAGAGCCGGCTACTTCAGGACGGTGGGCCTGCTCCTGACCTTCGAATGCGTATCCGCGATAGTGGCGGTTATACTGGCCCTCAAGGACAGGGGGCTCCTGGCCCAGGTAGTTTATCTGGCCACCACGGCCTTCAGCGTCGTCTTTTTCCTCGGCGTATACGGCTTCGTGGTCATGGAGAAGGCGTCTCCGTTTTTACGGAACATCGCCGTATCCCAGTTCCTTCAACTCATAAGCTGTCTTGTCCTTGTTACGACCATTGACGTATTCCTCTTCAAGGGGTCCAAGGTCATAGGCGAGCTCAAGTGGGGCAAGATGACGGTGAGGAGCCAGTACGCGCTCCTGCTTCTCACGGTAATCATAACGATGAACATGGGGCTTATGGGCTTTATCAGGTTCGGCCTCAGCAGCGACTGGCACAGATTCGGCGTGATGAGGGACACTTCCCCGTGGTCATACACGCCGAGCAATTACACGATGACGCAGATGGTCGGCCTTGCGGTCTTCGTCTTCCTCGCGGGGGTCGCCTTCATGTTCTGGC
>JACRNN010000266.1 GCA_016234955.1 Deltaproteobacteria bacterium
GGCGGTTCTGGATAGAGGCTATCATGTACTGGCTCTTCGGCCCGTATGCGCTCGATTGGTGGCGGCTCACGACCTCGGAGTACTTCGAGAGGGCGCCGGGATAGTCGCCGTCGCCCAGACGCTCCTGCGCCGCCTCGAAGACGGCGCGCGCCTGGTCTCTGGAATGGCACGCGGACAGGAATAACAGGGCCAGCAAGGCGGCCGCAACGGCTGGTCTTCTTATGGGATGGTCTTTTGAGGGCACTTGCGCAATGGCCGGCGTCGCCGGTTGAAGCTCCCCTGAGCCCGGGCCGCGGGGAGCTTAACAGGTTGCGGAAAGACTATTTTATCCTGTCATTCTGAACATGCATGGCGAGGCCCGTGGGCTCACCCCTCGGCCCCGTCCTCCTCGTCTTCCTTTTCCGCTATGGGGGCTATCCCCGTTATCTTCTCATCCGGCTCTATCTCCATGAGGCGGACGCCCTGGGTGTTCCTGCCTATGACGGGGACGCCCTTCATCGCTATCCTTATTATCTTGCCGACCGAGGTCGATATCATCAGCTCATCGGAGTCGGTCACCTTAACGATGCCGGCCACGGGGCCGTTCTTATCGGTTATCTTTATGTTTATAAGTCCGCTCCCTCCCCTGCCCTGGCCCCTGTACTCGGAGAACTCGGTCCTCTTGCCGTACCCCCTCTCGGTCACGGTCAGCACCGTGGCGCCCTCCTCGACCGTCTCCATCGAGACCACGCTGTCGCTCTCCGCGAGCCTTATGGCCTTCACCCCGCGCGCCTGGCGGCCCATCTCCCTGACCTCCTCCTCGTTGAACCTTATGGCCTGGCCCTCCCTCGTGCCGAGGAATATGTCCATCTTGCCGTCGGTGAGGCGCGCGGAGATAAGGCTGTCGCCCGAGTCGAGGTTGACGGCGATTATCCCCCCGGAGCGGATGCTTGAGAACGACATGAGGTCGGTCTTCTTTATCACGCCCATGGAGGTGGCCATGACTATGTTGCGCCCCTCGATGAACTCCCTCACTGGCAGGTAGCAGGTTATCTTCTCGTCCTGGGCTATGTTCAGGATATTGACTATCGCCTTGCCCTTGGCGGCCCTCCCGGCCTGCGGTATGTCGTAGACCTTGAGCGAGTACGCCTTGCCCCTGTCGGTGAAGAACAGTATGTAACTGTGGGTGGATGCGATAAAAAGGTTGCTTACGAAGTCCTCCTCCCTGGTCGTCATCCCGGTCTTGCCCTTGCCCCCGCGCTTCTGTATCTTGAAGAGGGAGGTGGGGTTCCTCTTGATGTAGCCGCCGCTGCTGATGGTGACGGCCATGTCCTCCTCGGCTATGATATCCTCAAGGGTTATCTCGCCGGCGTCCTCCACTATCTGGGTCCTTCTCGCGTCCCCGTAGCGCTCCCTTATTTCCTTCAGCTCCTCTACGATTATGCCCATGAGCAGGTTTTCGCTCCCGAGGATCTCTTCGAGGGACTTTATGAGCTTCAACACCTCGCGGTGCTCCTCCAGTATCTTCTCCCTCTCCAGGGCCGTGAGCCTCTGGAGCCTCATCTCGAGTATGGCCTGGGCCTGTATCTCGCTCAGGCCGAAGCCCTTCACGAGCCCGGCCTTCGCCTCCTGCGGCCCCTTGGACGACCTTATGGTCTTTATCACCGCGTCGAGGTTGTCAAGGGCGGTCTTGAGCCCCTCTAATATATGGGCCCGCTCCCGCGCCTTCTTCAGGTCGTAGACGGTCCTCCTGGTCACCACCTCTTTCCTGAAGCGCACGAACTCACGCAGCAGCGACGGCAGCGGCAGCACCCTCGGCGCTCCGTTGACTATGGCGAGGTTTATGATGCCGAAAGAGGTCTTCATCTGGGTATGGTGATAGAGGTTGTTGAGTATCACCTCGGCTATCTCGTCCCTCTTGAGCTCCACCACTATCCTCATCCCCTCCCTGTCCGACTCGTCGCGCACGTCGGAGATGCCCTCGACCTTCTTGTCCCTTACGAGGTCCGCTATGCTCTCTATCAGCCTGGCCTTGTTGACCATGTAGGGTATCTCGGTGATGACGATGGCCTGCCTGTTTGTCCTCGGATTTTTCTCGACCGTGGCCTTTGCCCTGAGCTGAATGACGCCCCTGCCGGTGGAGTACGCCTCTTTTATGCCCTTTGTCCCGTTTATGAACCCCCCGGTCGGAAAATCCGGGCCTGGGACGAACTTCATGATGGCCTTGAAGTCCGCCTCCGGGTTCTTTATGATATGGATGATGGCGTCGACGACCTCGGTCAGGTTGTGGGGGGGCATGTTCGTGGCCATGCCCACCGCTATGCCCGAAGATCCGTTCACAAGGAGGTTAGGAAAGGCCGCGGGCATCACGACCGGCTCATGCAGGGACTCGTCGTAGTTGGGGACGAAGTTCACGGTCTCCTTCTCGATGTCCTTCAGAAGCTCGCCCGCGAGCCTGGCCATCCTTATTTCCGTATACCTCATGGCCGCCGGAGGGTCCCCGTCTATCGAGCCGAAGTTTCCCTGTCCGTCCACGAGCGGATGCCTCAGGGAGAAGTCCTGCACCATCCTGGTGATAGCGTCGTAGACAGCCATATCCCCATGCGGATGGTATTTGCCTATGACGTCTCCGACCACGCGGGCGGACTTCTTATAGGGCTTGTTCCACTCGACCCCCATCTCGTGCATCGCGAAGAGTATCCTTCTGTGCACGGGCTTGAGCCCGTCCCTCACGTCCGGCAGCGCCCTGCCGACTATCACCGACATGGCGTAGTCGAGGTAGGACTTTTTCATCTCGTCTTCTATATAGACCGGTATCTGCTCCTGTGCCATTTCGCCCCTTTTCCATCCGTCCGTGTCCTTTGCCCCCGTGGGCCGCGCGAATGGGGCCCATACGGACAAAAAACAAGGTTTTTCAATGTCATACCCACGTAAGCCGCAACGGCGCCCTCTATCTCGCCTATCCCGGGAACCGCCCGGTATATATATGTGCAATAAAATATGATATTGATGTTTTGGATGCATGTCAAGGTCAAATGAACATGCATAGCGAGCGCATTCCCCTAAGCCCAAGCCGCGAGGAGCTTCAACCCGGCGGATGGGCGCCCGCGGGGCGGGGGCGAAAGTTTTGTGGCAGCGTCATTTCCTTGATGACTTTTTCTCTATTCTTATGCTAAACTTTTGCCTTCCGGTTTTCGGGGCCCTGCAGGACAATCCCGGCCATAGGCCTCTCTATCGTCGTCTTTAAGTTGAAAAAGCCATGAATGGACTTTTTCAACATCCTATTAGATATAATTCGTGGAGGCTCTCTAATCATGGCAAAAAAGTTCGTCTACTTCTTCGGCGGCGGCAAGGCGGAAGGCAAGGGAGCGATGAAGGACATCCTCGGGGGCAAGGGGGCGGGGCTTGCCGAGATGACCGACATAGGGCTGCCTGTGCCGTCCGGGTTCACCATCACCACCGAGGTCTGCGATTACTACTACAGGAACGGCAGGAAATACCCTAAGGGCTTCGAGGCGGAGGTGGGCAAGCACCTCGCCAGGCTTGAAAAACTCGTCGGCAAGAAGCTCGGCGACCAGAAAGACCCGCTCCTGGTCTCCGTAAGGTCAGGGGCGGCAAGGTCCATGCCCGGAATGATGGAGACCGTACTCAACCTCGGATTGAACGACAGGTCTGCGGAGGGGCTCGCCGAAAAGACGAACAACAGGAGGTTCGCCCTCGACGCGTACAGGCGCTTCATAATGATGTACGGCTCCACGGCGATGGGCGTGCCCCGCAAGAAGTTCGACGACGAGTTCGACGAGATAAAGGAGAGAAGGACCAGGGTTCGCCTGAACATAAGGACGCGCCCCGTGCTCGACACCGACGTAAACGAAGAGGAACTCGAATCCCTCATACCGAAGTTCAAGGATATATACAGGGAACATACCGGCAAGGACTTCCCGCAGGGGCCGCAGGAACAGCTCTGGGGGGCGATAGGCGCGGTCATAGGCTCATGGATGGCCGAGAAGGCCGTGACATACAGAAGGGTTGAGAAGATAACCGGGTTGCTCGGCACCGCCGTAAACGTAGTTCAGATGGTCTTCGGCAACAAGGGCGATACCTCCGGCACCGGGGTATGCTTCACGCGCGACCCCAATACGGGCGAGGACGTCTTCTACGGAGACCTGCTCATGAACGCCCAGGGCGAGGACGTCGTGGCCGGCACGCGCACCCCCATACACTTAAACGACCTTGAGCGTATAATGCCCGACATATACGCCCAGCTATGCAAGGTGAGGAGGAGGCTCGAGAAGCATTACAAGGAGATGCAGGACATAGAATTCACCATAGAGGAGAGCAAGCTCTACATACTCCAGTGCAGGACCGGCGAGAGGTCCCCTCTCGCGGCCTTCAGTATAGCGGTGGACATGGTCAAGGAGCGGCTCATAACGAAGAAGGACGCGCTCATGAGGCTGACCGAGAAGGACATAGAGGGGATCTTCTATCCGGTAATAGACCCGTCCATCCAGCAGAGCGTGCTTGAAAAAAACCTCTTCGCCGTGGGCATAGCCGCCGTGCCGGGGGCCGCCAGCGGCAACGTCGTCTTCACGGCCAGGGACGCGGAGGCGTGGGCGGCGCAGGGCAGGAATGTCATCCTGGTGCGCAAGGAGACGAGCCCCGAGGACGTAGGCGGCATGCACGCCGCAAAGGGCATACTTACCGCAAGGGGCGGCAAGACCTCCCACGCGGCGGTCGTGGCCAGGGGCTGGGGCAAGTGCTGCGTGGTGGGGTGCGAAGACCTCCTGATAGACTATGACGCGAAGACGGTGGCGGTGGGGCATGCCGTCCTTAAAGAGGGGGACGAGATCACCATCAACGGCTCAACCGGCGAGGTCTTCACCTCATCGCTCGCCCTCATAAAACCGGAGCTCCCGAACGCTTACGACACGATCATGAGGTGGGCGGACGAGACCAGGACCCTCAAGGTCCGCACCAACGTCGATACCCCTTATGACGCGCAGAACGCGCTGCGACTGGGCGCCGAAGGCATCGGCCTGTGCAGGACCGAGCACATGTTCTTCGACACCGACGCCAGAAGGCTTGCCATCCAGAGGATGATACTGGCCGAGGACGACGATATAAGGAAAAAATCCCTCGACGAGCTCCTCCCCTTCCAGAGGAAGGACTTCTCCGGCATATTCAGCGTCATGGACGGCAAACCCGTCACCATCCGCCTCATAGACCCCCCGCTCCACGAGTTCGTACCGCACACCGAGGACGAGCAGAAGGCCCTGGCCGGCAAGCTCGCGATACCTTTCAACCTGGTCAAGAGAAAGATAGACAGGCTCCATGAGACGAACCCCATGCTCGGGCACAGGGGAAGCCGCCTTTGCATATCGTACCCGGAGATATTAGAGATGCAGGTAAGGGCGATAATCGAGGCCGCCTGCGAGAACAGGAAAAAAGGCGTGGACGTCATGGCCGAGATAATGCTCCCACTGATAATCGACGCCAAGGAACTGAAGATACTCGCGGACAGGACAAGGCGCGTGGCCGACGTCGTAATGGCCGAGCAGGGGACGAAGATAAGATACCTCATCGGGACCATGATAGAGGTGCCGAGGGCGGCGCTCCTCGCGGACCGGATAGCGGAGGTGGCGGAGTTCTTCTCCTTCGGCACAAACGACCTCACACAGATGACGCTCGGCATATCAAGGGACGACGCCGGGAGGTTCCTGCCCGACTATGTGGATGAGAAAAAGACCGGGATACTCAAGAGCGACCCGTTCCAATCGCTCGACCAGGAAGGGGTGGGACTGCTGATAAGGGACGCCATAGCGAAGGGGAGAAAGGTCAAAAAAGATATGAAAATCGGCATCTGCGGCGAGCACGGCGGAGACCCGGCTTCCGTGGAGTTCTGCCACGGAAACGGCTTCAATTACGTATCATGCTCGCCTTTCAGGGTGCCGATAGCGAGGCTCTCAGCCGCGCAGGCGGCCCTCAAGACCCCGCGGAAGGGGAAGAAGGCGGGCAGGCGCGGGTAGGACTACGGGACTGCTGGTGGGCTGAAGCCCACCCTACTACAAGGCTTATAGAATCAACAAGTTGCAAGATTTTTCGCAGCCTGCTGGCGGGTTCAATCTTGCAGATTGAACCCTAATGATTCGTGGCTGCCATATCGCAGGGTTCAGGTCGCAAAACCTGAATCCGCCAGGAGCATCCTATGGCCCTGACGCACCAGGAGGAGACACCCCGGTTGGGGTGTACACACCACCTCGACTGAATCTGCCGAACCGCCGTATACGTGACCCGTATGTACGGCGGTGTGGGAGGGGGGAGGCACCTCCCCATCCCGATTCAACCTTATAACGTGTGGAGGTAGCTATCATGGCAAAGCGAATATTCGTTGATCACGTTTGGTGTAAAGAAGAAACGGATGAGATTGGGTCTGACGATGTTTACATTGTCGTCTTTAGAGGCAACACAACACCGCCTTTCTCAAGTAATGTTGCCGTACACGGTCCAGGGGATTTTTGGGATGACTTTGACAGCGGTGACGAATGGTCGCAGGACATCCCAGTCGCAAAGTTTTATCCATCCTCCGTGTACGTAGTCATGCTTGTCGAAGAAGACGTCAATAGAGATATTTCCGGGTCTGACGTGATTGGAGCCTGGAAGAGTCAAACCGACCTTACCTGGAAGTCAATCATGCTGAGTATGGGAGGTGGTTCTTTAACTGCCGGACAAAAGGCCAGTGCGGCACAAGGCATTGCAAACACAATGATGGGCCTTTCCTCTATCTACATGGAGTTCCCAAAAGGAAACGATGACATAATCGGGGCACCGAAACAGATCGTGATCCAAGAAGGGCAGAAGCCTGTTGTGGAATTCAAGGGAGACGGAGGACATTACAAAATCCGATTCAAAGTCGCGTAACCAGCCGCCAAGGCCATACATAGGATGCGCTGAGGAACGAAGCGCATCGTTCGAGGCATTCACCGTCATGAATACAAAATCCCCCTGAATATCCCCATATTGCCGGGTAAATGCCCATCCGGGTGGGCTGTGTCCACCATGTACATGAGTGAGTAGCGGATATTTTGGTGGGCCGAGCCCACCCTACTATACTATACTCCCTTTTACCAAAGGGAGGCCCTGCCCTTTTTAATCCCTTTTTCACTCTTATACCGCCTCGATAAACGGCGTGGACGCCGAAGAATTCCATAAGTACCCCTTATTGTATTACCCAGGCTGGCTACCCCATATATAGTGCGTCAGCTCCTTTTTTCATACTTTCCATAGTATTTTTCGCTTTACAAAAAAAATGATTTTTGTTACGATTCCAGACCATCAAGCTCAGGGGCTCAAGTTTGAAGATAAAAAAGATAACCATCCACGGTTTCAAGTCCTTCGTCGACAGGGTCTCGCTCAACTTCCCGATGGCCGTCTCCGGCATAATCGGCCCCAACGGGTGCGGCAAGAGCAACATCTTCTCCAACGAAGAGGGGCAGGCGCCGGCGCGCTTCGCCAACTTCACGGAGATAGAGATATGCCGCAGGCTCTACAGGTCCGGGGAGAGCGAATATTACATAAACAAGGTCCAGTCCAGGCTCAGGGACATCGTGGACCTCTTCACCGATACCGGCATAGGCACAAGGGCGTACTCGATAATCGAGCAGGGGCAGGTCGGCTGGCTCATAAACGCGAAGCCCGAGGAGCGGCGCGTGATATTCGAGGAGGCCGCCGGGATAAACAAGTTCAAACACAAAAAAGACGCGGCGTTAAGAAGGCTTGAGGCGACGCGGGAGAACCTCACCAGGGTAAACGACATCATAAGCGAGGTCAGGCGCCAGCTCAATTCGCTCAACAGGCAGGCGAAGAAGGCCGAGAGGTTCAAGGCCTTGAGAGAAGAGTTCAAATCCGTGGAGCTCCTGCTCTCGTCCATCGAGTTCAGCCGCATGAAGGCCGGCAGGGAGGCCGCCGCCAAGAGGCTTGAGGCCGTCGGCGACGAGGACCTCGCGCTCTCAACTGCCGCCGCCGGGAAGAGGGCAAGGCTTGAAGGCGTCAAGGGCGACTACCTCGACGTAGAGAACGAATACAGGGCCGTGAGGGAGAAGATAGCAGTCTTGGAAAAGGCCATCCAGACCGAGGAGCGCGCCTTCGAGGTCGCCGGGATGCGCGTGGATGAGCTCGGCAGGGAGCAGGATAGGCTCGGCCGGGAGATAGCCGACCTCGAGGGCGGCAACCGCGCCGCCCTATCGGAGATCGAGGCGCTTAACGCCTCCTTGAGCGAGCTCGCCGCCTCCATAGACTCCGAATCGAGAGGCCTGGAGCAGAGCGCCGGGGAGCTTGAGAGGGCAACTTCGACGTTGCGGGCTAAGGAAGATGAGCACAGGGCCGAGAGGACGGAGACGTTCAAGCTAACCTCCCGCATAACCGAGATAAGGCACGCCATACAGGCCCTTTTAAGGGACGAGGAAGAACAGCGCTTCAAGGAGCTCAGGCTCAACGCCGGGCTAAAAGAGACGGTGAAGGCGCTTGAGTCGAAACAGGGGCCGATAGGCCGGCTCAAGGCGGATATCGCGGAGTCCATAAGGAATAAGGCCCGGATAGAGACCGAGCTTGAGGGGACGAGGCTCGCCCTCGATGGACTCGAAGGGGAAAGGGCCTCGAAGGAGGCCGCGCTCAAGGGGATAAAGGACGGCTACGCGCTCGCGTCGGCGCGCCTTTCCACGCTTGAGGACATGGAGAGGAACTTCGAGTCCATCAAGGGCGGGGCAAAGGCCATAATGCTCAAGGAGGGGAGGCACGGGATACACGGCCTGCTCGCCGACCTCATAGAGACGAACCCGGGCTTTGAAAAGGCCGTGGAGTCCGTCCTCGGGGACAGGCTCCAGTACGTGGTAGTGGAGAGCCACAAGGAAGGCGTGGAGGCGGTGGAGTACCTCAAGGCTAAGAGGCTCGGCAAGGGGAGCTTCGTCCCGGTGAAGGACGCGCGCCCGGCCCCGAACCCGGTGCCCGTTCAATCCACGGCCTTCAACTACGGTGGCGCAAAGGAGCTTATCGGCGAGGTAAGGATAAAGGAGGGCTACTCCTCCATCGTAAACTGCCTCCTGGGCGACTCCATAGTGGTCGATACCCTTACGGACGCCCTCGAGCTCTGGAGGTCCGGCGCCCAGTACAGGACCATCGTAACCATCGACGGAGAGATCATAGACCCGCAGGGCATAATCACCGGCGGCGCGTCTCCGTCATCTGACGAGGGGATACTCCAGAAAAGGGGCGAGATAAAGAGGCTTAAGTCCGAGGCCGCGGCGCTTGAGGGCGGGATAAGAGAGGCCGAAGGAGCCCTTGAGAGGACCCTCGGCGAGATACAGGCCTCAAAGGCCGTACTCGAAGGGTGCAGGCAGAGCCTCCATGACGCGGACATCAGGAAGGTAAACCTCGAGGGCGCGCTTAAAAGGGAAGAGGACGAGACCTCGAGGCTCGTCAAGCTCAGGTCGGAGACCGAGGGCGGCATACTCGCCGCGGGCCAGAGGCTCTCGGATACCGCCTCCAGGAAGGCCGCACTCTCAAGCGAGAGGGAAGAGCTGGAGAAGGGGCTTGCCGAAAGGGAGGCTCGGGCCGCCTTGCTGTCAAACGAAATAGCCGCCTTATCAGCCGAGAAGGAGCGGCTCTCCGGCATAGTCACTGAGATACGGGTGGCGCTGGCCCAGGCAAAAGAACGCCATGAGTCGATAAAGAGGCAGATTGCCGGCAAAGAGCACGCTATGGAAGAGACCCTTAGGAGGCTCTCCGCGAAGAGAGAGGGGATAGAGGCCGCCGGGGTGGAGATAGCCCGGAGGGGTTCGGAGATAGAGGTCCTCAGGGTCAAGATAGAGGAGCTTTTGTCCCGGACCGACGGGGTAAGGAAGGAGGAGGCCCGGCTCCTCGATACCGTAAGCTCGCTCTCCGGGGAGATAAAGGGGATAGAAGATGCGATAAGGGAGCTTGAGTCGAGGAGGACAGAGCTGCAGGAGCTAAAGGGGGAGCTTACCATAGACTTGAAGGAGATGGAGCTCAACATAAACAACTTGAGCGAGCGTATAAGGGAACGTTACGGTTCCGACGTGAGGGAATTCACCCCGGCCGAGGGCGAAGCCGCGCCCGACGTCTCTGCGCTCGAGGCGCGGAGGGACGGTCTCCGGGAGAAGATATCCTCCCTCGGCGAGGTCAGCCTCTCAGCGCTCGAGGAGTATAACGACCTGGAAAGGAGGCATCAGTTCCTGCTCGACCAGCAGACGGACCTGTCAAAGTCCGTGGAGGCGCTCCATACCGCCATATCGAGGATAAACAGGACGACCCGCGAGAAGTTCCGGGCCACGTTCGATGAGATAAACGAGCGGTTCAAGGAGACCTTCCCGAGGTTCTTCAGCGGCGGCAGGGCTGAGCTGAGGCTCTCCGAAGACTCGGACATACTCGACGCGGGCGTCGAGATAGTGGCGCAGCCTCCCGGCAAGAGGCTCCAGAACATAACGCTTCTCTCCGGAGGGGAAAAGGCCCTTGCGGCAACGTCGTTGATCTTCGCCATATTCCTGATAAAGCCGAGCCCGTTCTGCCTCCTTGACGAGGTCGACGCCCCGCTCGACGACGCCAACATCGACAGGTTCAACGAATTCGTGAGGGACATGTCGCGCATCAGCCAGTTCCTCCTCATTACGCACAACAAAAAGACAATGGAGATGGCCGACGCGCTCTACGGCATCACAATGGAAGAGCCCGGCGTATCGAAGGTCATCACCCTGAGGTTCTAAGAGGCCGCGGCCGTTGTCCGTGCCGGACCACGCCCGTGGAATAATATCCCGCGCCTGAGGGAGCATAACGATGCCATTTAAAAAGATATTGCAGGGCCTGGTGGAGAGGGCCGATGCTACCGGGGCCGTTATCCTCGACAGGGACGGCGAGATACTCGACAAGTTCTCTGAAGACGCGGACCTCGACCTGGACCTCATCGGCGCCCACTACGGCGTCATACTCGGCATAGTGAAGGACGCCGCCGGGCGGCAGGGGGACTTGAGCGATATAGGCTCGGTCTCTATCCTGACGGAGAGGACGAGGCTTTCCATATGCATTATAAAGGACGGATATTATCTCGTCGTGACCTCCGGCAGAAAGACCCCCACGGGCAAGACGCTCCTTGAATCTTCAAAGGCCGTAAAGATGATTGAAGCGGAGATCGGGTAGGGAGAAGGGTATCCGTTGGTGCTCTTGAGCATAGCTTGCGCGGCAAGCTACGCTTAATTAGACCCCGAAGGCACTTGTCTATTGAGATTCGCTCGCTATGCCTGTTAAAATCGTCTTTCCTCTTGACTTTTCAACGTTATTTCAGTATTGCTATATATGCTTTCAATCAGCGCCGCAGTTGCACAGGACGCTTCCGCGTACAGACCGGCCCCGGAGACCCGCCCCGAAAGATGCTGAAAAAGAAGAGAGCCTGGCCTTTAAAGACTCCGGCCGTAGCGGGAGTGATAATAGACGGCGTAAAAAAAGGGACGCTGAAAAAAGCCCTCCTCGGCGGAGCCGATTGCCTTGAGGTACGGGTGGACACATTTGCCGTGAGGGACCTCGATGCGTTGAAGGAGGGGGTCGGAAGGCTCAAGGAGAGCGCCGGGGTGCCACTCATTATCACCGTGAGGAGCAGGAAAGAGGGCGGCGAGCGCTCGATGCCTGATAACAGGAGGGCGGAGATATTCAAGGCCCTTATGCCTTTTGCCGATATCGTGGACATAGAGCTCCGCTCATCGGGCGGCTTGCTTAAAGATGTGATAGACTGTGCAAAGAGGAGCGGCAAAGGGGTCATCGTCTCTTACCACAACTTCAAGACGACGCCCGGGATCGACACCCTCAATGCCTTGATAAAAAAGGCCCGCTCAAGCGGCGCCGACGCCGTTAAAATAGCGGCGTTCGCCAGTGGGACCGCGGACTTGAGGAGGCTCGCGGGCGTCCTTGCAGGCTCGGACGACCTGATAGTGATAGCCATGGGCAGGTACGGGGCCTTTACCCGTATATTCTTCCCCATGCTCGGCTCTCTCCTCACTTACGGCTCGATAACTGACGGGACCGCTCCAGGACAGCTTCCGCTGAAGGAGATCACCGGGGAATTCAGGCGTTACGGTTTCAGGTAGACGGGGGGCGGCGCGACAAAGACCCCTTATGGTTTTTATCGCCTCATATATCCCGGTATTCAGGGCAACATATTAAACCCCCACGGATTTAAGACCCAGGGGGCGGAACGTTAAAAAAAGAACCCTCCACCGGCTTAATATCCCTGGGGGTTTAGGAACACTAAAAAATACAACTTTCCGGAGGAATAGAAGATGACGGTAAGGGTCGCCATTAACGGTTTTGGACGTATCGGCAGGAATATCCTAAGGGCCTCGCTCTCGACAAAGGAGATTGAGTTCGCGGCCATCAACGACGTGACCGACGCCCCCACCCTTGCCCATCTCCTTAAGTACGATTCGGTCTTCGGCAAAATCGACGCGCAGGTGCAGGCAAAAGAGGGCGCGATAGTCATAAACGGCAGGGAGATCAAGATTACCGCCGAGAGAGACCCTTCAAAACTTCCCTGGAAGGAGCTGAAGATAGACGTAGCCCTTGAGTGCACCGGGCTTTTCACGAACCGCGAAAAGGCCGAGGGGCATCTGATTGCCGGGGCCAGGAAGGTCATAATCTCCGCCCCCGCGAAGAACGAGGACATAACGATATGCATGGGCGTGAACAACGACAGGTACGACCCGGCAAAGCACTCGATAATATCCAACGCCTCGTGCACGACCAACTGCCTTGCGCCTGTTGCGATGGTGCTGCAGGAAAAATTCCGCATCGCAAAAGGGCTCATGACGACCGTGCATGCGTACACGAACGACCAGTCCATCCTCGACCTGCCGCACAAGGACCTGAGGAGGGCGCGGGCCGCCGCCCTCTCCATGATACCGACATCCACCGGGGCCGCCAGGGCCGTATCCCTTGTGCTCCCCGAGCTCAAGGGCAAGCTTGACGGCATGGCCGTAAGGGTCCCGGTGCCGACGGTATCCCTCGTGGACCTCGTGGCCGAGCTTGAAAAGAACGTCACCGCCGAGGAGGTCAACTCGGCACTGAAAGAGGCCGCACAGGGCAGGCTCAAGGGCATACTCGAATACTGCGACGAGGAGTGCGTCTCCATAGACTTCAAGGGCAACCCCCATTCTTCCATAGTTGACGCCCTTTCCACGAAGGCGATAGCCGGCAACATGGTAAAGGTGCTTGCCTGGTACGACAACGAGTGGGGTTTTTCGTGCAGGATGAGGGACCTGGTCCTCTTCCTCGCATTTAGGGGCGTTTGAGGCCGCTCAACGGTCTTCCCATCCCGGCGCATGACCTTATGAAATACACGGCTACACTATTCACGGAGACGGGATTTGGATAAAAGGCTTAAGTACATAGACGAGATAGGCTTGAAGGGCAAGCGGGTGCTCATAAGGGTGGACTTCAACGTCCCGCTCGACGAGAGCAACAAGATAACCGACGACACCCGCGTAAGGAGCGTTCTTCCGACGATAAACTACGCCCTCGATGAGAACGCCAAGGTCATCCTCGCGTCCCACCTCGGCAGGCCCAAGGGCAAACGCGTGGAGTCGATGAGCCTGTTGCCCGTGGCCAAGAGGCTTGGAAGGCTCCTTGAAAAGGACGTGGCCCTCGCCCCCGACTGCGTCGGCGAAGACGTGAAAAGGCTCGTCAACGGGATGAAGCCCGGAGAGGTAGTCCTCCTCGAGAACTTGAGGTTCCACCCGGAGGAGGAGGAGAACGACGAGAGGTTCGGGGCCATGCTCGGAGAGCTCGCCGACATCTATATAAACGACGCCTTCGCGGTGGCGCACAGGGCGCACGCGTCAAACGTCGCCATAACGCATCACGTCAAAGAGGTCGGGGCCGGCTTCCTGATGAAAAAGGAGATGACGTACTTCTCCATGGCCCTTGAGAAGCCGAAAAGGCCGCTTGTGGCCATCATAGGCGGCAAGAAGGTCTCCGACAAGGTCGGGGTGCTCTCGAGCCTGTGCGATAGGGCCGATAAGATAATAATAGGCGGCGGCATGGCGCTGACGTTCTTCAAATCCCTCGGCTACGAGGTCGGGGACTCCTTTGTGGAGAACGACGCCCTCAACGAGGCACGGACCGTGGTGGAGAAGGCCAGAGACAAGCATATGAAGCTATATCTGCCGGTGGACTTCGTGGTGGCTGACAAGTTCAGCGCGGACGCCGAGACGAAGGTCGTCACGTACCAGGAGATACCCAAGGACTGGATGGCCCTTGACATAGGGCCCGCCACGCTGACGCTCTTTACCGAGGCCATACAGAACGCCAAGACGATAATATGGAACGGCCCCATGGGCGTCTTCGAGATAGACGCCTTCAGCAGAGGGACCTTCGGGCTCGTTACCAGCGTTGCGAACACGTACGCCCTGACGATAGTGGGGGGCGGAGACACGGACGTGGCGGTGCACCGCGCCGGCGAGTACGCCAAGATGAGCTACATATCCACGGGCGGAGGGGCGTTCCTTGAGATACTCAAGGGCAAGGAACTGCCCGGCATAGCCGCGCTCAAGGATAAAGGCATAGCGGCCGCCGCGAGTTGACGGGGCGCTAAAAGGGGTTTTGCGGGGACTACTCCGCGGCAAGCTCTCAACTGGACACCCCTTCCACGCGGCCCCTTGAAACAACCTTAGACGGAAAGGCCATGCCATGACGCCTCTTATAGCCGGGAACTGGAAGATGAACACCACCGTCCACCAGGGGGCGGAGCTTGTGATACGGCTCCGGGAGCTTTTAAAGGGGATTGATACGGTCGATGTAGTCCTGGCCCCGCCTTTCACTTCTATACACCATCTGAGCCAC
>JACRNN010000275.1 GCA_016234955.1 Deltaproteobacteria bacterium
ATATCCATGAAGAAGAACATGGACGGGCAGTACTGCGGCTCGCCAAACTGCCATAACAGCCAGAAGGCGTTCGCCCTTTTCAACTGCTCCAAATGCCATACCGAGGTGACAGGCAAGCCGAAGTAGGGCGTAAGGGGGGGGGAGGGCGTTCAAGGGGCGCGGGATGGGCGCGCGGAGGAAACTCGAAGTAACGTCCAGCGGCGCGGTTAAGAGGCGCGGCGGAAAAAAGACCATAAAAAAAGAGAGGGCGGCAAGATGCCGCCCTCTCTTTTTTTATGCGATCGCAGGTCCCCTCAGCCAATTAACGGGCCTCGCGCCAGCCATGCGTTTTAAACGGCTCGCCGCCCCGGCTTTGCCGGGTCATGAGACGAGGCTGGCCGCCTCCCTGTCAACGAGCCATAGAAGCTCGCCTTTCGTCGGCCTCACCATCCGCGCCGGAAGGCCGCCTCCTCCGCTTAAGACCTCCTTTAGCGCCCCGGCCTTGTCTTTCCCGGATACGAGGAAGACCACGCACGAGGCGTTATTTATAAGCGGCAAGGTCATCGTTATCCTGCGGGAGCCGAGCCCCTCGACGTAATTATCCACGACCATCCTCTCTTTCTCAAGAAGCGCCCCGGTGGAGGGGAATATGGAGAGGGTATGGCCGTCGGCCCCGAGCCCGAGGAAGACAAGGTCGAAGGCCGGAGTTGCATCGCCGTGGACCGCGCCTTCACGCGCCGCACCGGACGGGCCGCCCCCCTTGTTCATCAAGCCGAAAAAGCCCCTTATCTCCCGCTCGTACTCCAGGGCCGCTCCATCCGGCGCCAGCTCCGCTCTTATGCGGTGGACGTTGTGGGGCGGGATATCGACCTTTGATATCAGCAGGTCGCTGGCGTTCTTATAGTTGCTCATCGGGTCGTCCCTGCCCACGCACCTCTCATCCCCCCAGAAAAGATGGACCGCCTTCCACGGGACCCTGCCGACGAACTCGCCCCCTGCGAGCATCGAGTACAACACGGCCGGGGTTCTGCCGCCGGACAGCACGGCGGTAAAAAACCCCTTGCGCCCGGCCTCCCTGACCGAGAGGCCGAGGAATATCTCCGCCGCGGCCCTGCTCACCCCCGCGATATCTTCGTATATGAGGATCTTTCCATCGGCCTTAGTCATCGTTTGCAAGGGGGCCGCGGGATAGTACATCTCCCGCCCCTACCGCCTCCGGGACGGAGTCCTGCCGCCCACCCGTATCTCCTTTATCCTCTTCCCGGAGCCAGCCGCGTGTCCAGCCGCGTGCGCCGCCGCCCCCAGTAGGGCCGTCCTGTCAAATAGTATCACCTTCACGGGTACCCTCCCGAGGTACCCCTCGAAGCGGCCCTTGTCCCTGAAGGAGCGGATAAACGCACCGCCCTCCAGGGCCTTCAACATCTTCGGCGCTATCCCTCCACCCACGTATAGCCCGGCAGAGGCCATGCACTTGAGGGCAAGGTTGCCGGCCTCGCCCCCGTATACGGAAGCGAATAGTTCAAGGGCGAGCGCGCAGTCCTTATCGTTGCCGCGCATCGCCTCCTGGGCTACTACAGAGGCCGCGTCCCCCGACTCGAACCCTTTCCTCAGCCGCTCCGGCGCCGGGGCGTTGCGTCTGGCGGTCAAAAAATCATATATGTTCTTGAGGCCCTGGCCTGATAGTACCCTCTCGTAGCTTACATGGCCGTATGTCTTTATCAGGTACTGCAAAAGCTCGATTTCCAGTCCGCTCCTCGGGGCAAAGTCCGCGTGTCCCCCCTCGGAAGCCGACGGTATATGGGCCTTGCCGTCCCAGAAGAGCATGCACTCACCGAGGCCCGTGCCCGCGGCTATGAGAGCCGCGTTGCCAGCGACGGGCCTGCCCTTCTGCAGTACCTTGAATTCATCCTCATGGAGATAGCCCATGCCCCAGGCGGTGGCGACGAGGTCGTTTATCAGCTCGACACGGCCTATCTTGAACCTCTTCCCTATCCTGCCTGCGTCTATCACCCAGTGCAGGTTAGTAAGCCTGCACCTCCCGCCGAAGACCGGGGAGGCTATGCCGAAAGAGGCGCTTGCTATATCGCCTATCACCTCCCTGTCGAGGAAGTCCCCGATTATCTCCATGTGGTCCTTGAAGTCCGAGTTGCCAAACGCGCCTTCTCTAACGGCCTCAAGGCAATCGCCATCCCGTACAAAGAGCCCGAGATAGGTCTTTGTGCCGCCTACATCCCCGGCGAGCATCAGTTGGGTCCGTCCCTTAGCCATAATTATTCCATTCCCTGCCGTCGTTCATAATGAACCTGTCGGCCTCCACCGGCCCAGGGGTGCCGGCCCTGTAGAGATATATATCCGGGGCCTTGGCCCCCGGCCCGCCCCTTCCTTCGACGAGGTCGATTATCGGGGTTATGAAAGACCAGCTCAACTCCATGCCCTCGGAGCTTACAAAGAGCATCTTGTCCCCTAACATGCAGTCGAGCAGGACCCTCTCATACGCCTCGAGCATGACGCCCTCATACCCCTGCGCGTATGAAAAATCGAGCATGACGTCCCTCAGACAGACCCTCGGTCCCGGGTTCTTGGTGTGGAACTTGAGTTGCACCCTCTCATCGGGCTGTATCTTGAATATCAGCGCGTTCGGGGCTATCTCCGGGCCGAGCGTCTGCCTGAACATCAGGTGCGGGACCTGCTTGAACTGTATCGTTATCTGCGAGAAGCGGGCCGGGAACCTCTTGCCGGAGCGCAGGTAGAAAGGCACCCCCTGCCACCTCCAGTTGTCGAGAAATACCTTCATCGCCGCGAAGGTCGGGACGTTGGAGCCGCTTGGAATCCCGTCTTCCTCCCTGTACCCCGGCGCCACCTTGCCGTCCGCCGAGCCGGAGACGTACTGGCCCATCACCAGGGAGTCGTCCACACCGTCAAACTGGATGTGGCGCAACGCCCTCAAGACCTTGACCCGCTCGTCGCCGACCAGCCTCGATTCGTATACCGAAGGGGGCTCCATCGCTATGAGCGCAAGGAGCTGGAGTATATGGTTCTGGAACATGTCGCGCAGGATCCCGGCCTGCTCGTAGTACCCGGAGCGCTTCTCCACCCCGTTGGACTCGGCCACGGTTATCTGCACGTGGTCGACGTACCGCCTGTTCCATACCGGCTCGAATATGGCGTTGGCGAAGCGGAACATCATGATGTTCTGTACCGTCTCCTTGCCCAGATAATGGTCTATCCTGTAGACCTGGTCTTCCCTGAAGTTCCCGAGCACAAAGGCGTTAAGCGCAAGGGCGCTCATGAGGTCCCTGCCGTACGGCTTTTCCATGACCACCCTCGACCACCCGCGGGTCTCCTCCGATAGCCCGGAGGCCGTAAGCCCCTCTATAGTCCTTTCGTAGGCCGAAGGGGGGGTGGCCAGATAGAATATCTTGTTGCCCTCTGTGCCGAACTCTTTTTCCTTATCGCTTAAAAGGTCCCTTATCCGCGCCAGGGACGCGTTGTCCCCGTAGTCGTCGAGCTTCCTGTAGAAGAGCCGCCTTGAGAACGCCTCCCATGCGGCGTTGTCGAAGGTGGAGTATTTTTTGACGGCCTCCTCCATCATC
>JACRNN010000276.1 GCA_016234955.1 Deltaproteobacteria bacterium
GGCGACAAGGTGGAGATACGCGGTTTCGGCAGTTTCAAGATAAAAGATCGCGACGGAAGGCAGGGGAGGAACCCCAAGTCCGGCGAGAACATATTCATCAATTCAAAGAAGGTCCCCTTCTTCAAGGCCGGCAAAGAGATAAAGGAAAGGATCAACAAACAGTAACGGTCCGATGAAACAGATCTGGGCGCCCTGGAGGGCTGAGTACGTCGTTGCCGAAAAGGACAAGACCTGCATTTTCTGCTCCGCCGCCTCGGCGGTGGGCGCGGAAGATGAGGGGCGGGGATTGGTACTCTTCAGGTCCACACGCTCCATAGTGATGCTCAACAGGTTCCCCTACAACAGCGGTCACCTGATGGTCGCCCCTGTCAGGCACGTGGCTCGGATAGAAGAGCTTGACGATGAGGAATCCGCGGACATCTTCCGCCTCGTGCGCCGCTCCACGGCCTGCCTCCGGGAGGCTTTAAACCCCCAGGGTTTCAATATCGGACTGAACATGGGCTCCGCCGCCGGGGCCGGCATAGAAGACCACATCCACATGCACGTGGTGCCGCGGTGGAACGGGGATATGAACTTCATGCCCGTGCTCGCCGACGTGAAGGTCATCCCTGAACACCTCAAGCAGACGATGAAAAGGCTCAAGCCCTGCTTCGACAATTCTTAATCCAGCCCTACAGGGCGGGTTAGGCGTAAGCCGTAACCCGCCGGATGTCAGACAACCATTCGGCGGGTGTGACCCGCGCTGATTTTTAAAGACAACCTCCCACCCTTTCCCGGAACCGTAGAATAAAAAGTGCTTGACAAAAAGGTTTAAAAATTATATTGTACCGACCCACAAAGACTATAAGTCAGGCCTCCGCGACTGACGGAATCAAGGTGGGCTACCACCGGGGAGCGGAGGTCAAACATATTTTGCCGACCGTCTGGGCATGAGAAAGTTTTTTTTAAAAAAAACCTATTTCATTTGCTCAGGCGGTTTTTGCATTTCCGGCCTTGGAACGCAAGCGGAAAACGGACCGGACCATGGGGCCGTATCAGCCCTGTGACGGGCCGCCTTGACAAAACAAGGGGAATCCGGTTTTTTACCGGCTTTATAAATTTGGCTGACAGGCAACCTACAAACAGGAGGGATATATGTCTGGAAAGATCGTTTATACGGCAATTGACGAGGCGCCGGCGCTGGCGACCTACTCGTTGCTCCCTATTGTCAAGGCGTTCACCGGGGCGGCGGGCATTGATGTCGAGACCAGGGATATCTCCCTTGCGGGAAGGATCATCGCCAACTTCCCCGAAAACCTGACGCAGGCCCAGAGAATACCCGACGAACTGACCGCTTTGGGCGAACTCGCCAAAAAGCCGGAAGCGAACATCATAAAACTTCCGAATATCAGCGCGTCCCTCCCGCAGCTCAAGGCCGCGATAAAGGAGCTCCAGTCCCAGGGCTATAACGTCCCTGACTACCCCGAAGAGCCGAAAAGCGACGCCGAAAAGGAGATAAAGGCA
>JACRNN010000277.1 GCA_016234955.1 Deltaproteobacteria bacterium
GGAGATAATAGAGGAGCTTGAGCCGGTGAAGCGCGGCGTCTACGGCGGGTCTGTGGGGTATTTCGGCTACTCGGGCAATATGGATATGTGCATCACCATAAGGACGCTCGTCATAAAAGACGGCAGGGTATATATACAGGCCGGGGCCGGGATAGTCGCCGATTCGGCGCCTGAGAAAGAGTTCGAGGAGACGGAAAGCAAGGCCGGCGCCATGTTGAAGGCCATGGACATGGCAAGGGACGGGCTATTTTAGGGGAGCTGCAACAACCGGTATTTAATCATGCTACTGATGATAGACAACTACGACTCCTTTACCTTCAACCTCGTCCAGTATTTCATGGAGCTTGGGGCCGACGTCGTCGTCCACAGGAACGACGCCGTAACCGTAAGGGAGATAGCGCTCTTAAAGCCCAGGATGATAGTCGTCTCTCCGGGCCCGTGCGACCCGCGTAAGGCCGGCATATCGGTTGAGGCGATAAGGCGTTTTGCGGGAAAGGTCCCGATACTCGGGGTCTGCCTCGGACACCAGTCCATAGGCTACGCCTTCGGCGGCGAGGTCGTAAAGGCAAAACGCCTCATGCACGGCAAGACCTCGATGGTGAGCCACGACGGGAGGACGATCTTCGAGGGGATAGAGAACCCGTTTGAGGCGAACCGCTACCATTCGCTCATCGTAAGGAAAGAGACGCTGCCTGATTGCCTTGAAGTGAGCGCGTGGACCGATATGAACGAAATAATGGGCCTCCGTCATAAAAAATACCCGATGGAAGGCGTGCAGTTCCATCCGGAATCCATCTTAACGAGATGCGGCAAGGACATCCTGAGGAATTTTTTGAGGATATACGGGTGAAGTTATGATCAAAGAAGCCATCCTGAAGATAGTAAAAGGCTCTGACCTCACTGAGCAGGAGATGATGCACGTCATGAATGAGGTGATGACCGGGGGGGCCTCTGCGGCGCAGATAGCCGCCTTTATCACGGCCCTCCGCATAAAGGGGGAGACGGTTTCCGAGATAACAGGAGCCGCGCGCGTGATGAGGGAGAAGTCCACGAGGGTCATCGCGCCGTCCGACGATGTCGTTGACACCTGCGGCACCGGCGGCGACGAGTCCATGACCTTCAATATCTCTACCGCGGCGGCGGTTGTGGCCGCAGGGGCCGGGGTAACCGTCGCAAAGCACGGCAACAGGTCCGTA
>JACRNN010000260.1 GCA_016234955.1 Deltaproteobacteria bacterium
CCGAGTCGCACCAGAGGGTAATGGTCGTGGAGGTCATGGGCAGGCACGCCGGGTGGATAGCCGTTTACGGCGGGATAGCCGGCGGGGCGGACGTCATATTGATCCCTGAGAAGCCCTTTGACGTGGACGAGGTGTGCGCGCGCGTCCTTAACAGGAAGAAGAGGGGCAAAAAGTTCAGCCTCGTCGTAGCCGCCGAGGGCGCCTCCCCCAAGGAGACCAAGGGCGCGATAACAAAGGATAAGGAGCTTGACGCCTTCGGCCACGTGAAGCTCGGCGGCGTCGGCGAGTTCCTCGCCGGGGAGATAGAGAAAAGGACTAAGCTTGAGACCCGCCACGTGGTGCTCGGCCACCTGCAAAGGGGCGGCACTCCGACGGCATACGACAGGATATTGGCCACGCGCTTCGGCGTGAAGGCCGCGGAGTTGATAAGCGAGGGCAGGTTCGGGAGGATGGTCGCGCTGCAGGGCAACAGGATAGTGGACGTGGGGCTGGATGAGGCCACGAGCAAACTCAAGACCGTCGACATGGAGATGTACAGGACCGCCGAGGTATTCTTCGGTTGAGCCGCGTTTTTTTCAAGAGGGAAAGAGACGGGTGGAAGGCGGTCGGCGCCGAGTGGGCGCGGGCCGGCCTGCCGGGGCTCCTGTGAGCGGGGAGGGGCTCAGGTTCTTCGCCGACTCGATGCTCGGAAAGCTCGCCCGGTGGATGAGGACGATAGGGTGCGACGTGGAGTACGAACGCTCCATAGAGGACGACGCGCTCATTGATAGGGCCCTCCGGGAGGACAGGATAGTGCTTACGAGGGATACCTTGCTCGTAATGCGGCGCAGGCTCAAGGGGCGCTCCTTTTTCGTCGAGAGCCCGGTTGTGGCAGGCCAGCTCAGGGCCGTAGCGGAGAGGTTCGGGCTCGACTCCACGGGGTTTCTCACCAGGTGCTTGAGGTGCAACGCCGTGCTTGAGCGCGCCGGGAAAGAGGCCGTAAAGGAGAGGGTGCCCCCTTATGTCTACCAGACGCAGGACGGGTTCTCCGTATGCCCGGAGTGCAAGCGCGTATACTGGGCGGGCACGCACAGGGAGGGGATGGTGAGGGAGATAGAGAGGATGCTCAAGGGGTGAGCCAACGTTTTTTATCCGGGAAAGCGGGATAGAGCCGCTATCCCATGCGTCCGGGAGGCATTGAATGGGCGGAGGACATATAATCGTTTTCATGACGGCGCCGAACCAGGAAGAGGGGGCCGCCATCGGCAGGAAGGCCGTGGAGGAGGGGCTTGCGGCCTGCTGCAATATCGTCCCGAAGGTCAGGTCCATCTATACCTGGAAGGGCAAGGTCTGCGACGAGGAGGAGGCGCTCTGCGTATTCAAGACCAGGGCCGCGCTCTTCGACGCGCTCAAAGAGAGGATAAAGGGCCTGCACAGCTACGAGGTGCCGGAGATAGTGGCCGTGGAGATATCCGCCGGGCTCGAGGCCTACCTCGGCTGGATATATGGGGCTACCGGCGGCGTTTAACAGGGTGCTGAAAAAGTCTTTTGAGAGAACCTTTTTGTAAAAAGTTTCTCTCAAACTCTTTCCAAAAACTTTCAGTTCTTCCCGGGAAAACCCCCGTTTTACGGGGGTTTTCCCGGGAACTAAAAGTCTTTGAAGGGGGTCTGGGGGGAAGCTTTCTACAGAAAGTTTCCCCCCAGAAAACTGTTTTTCAGCAACCTGTTAATCCGGGTGCTTCATGCGTCTATGACGCCCCGGCGGCCCATCAGAAGATCATAGAGGCCCTTGCGGGCCTTTTCTTTTGACAAAGGGGCGCCGATTATTTACAATAATATATTACGCGAAATCGAGGCGTATACCACGTTTACCCGAAAGAAAAGGCCAAAGTGACGGACAGAGAGAGGATACGCAATTTTTCGATAATCGCCCACATCGACCACGGCAAATCGACCCTTTCGGACAGGCTCCTCGAGTACACGGGGACGATAACCAAGAGGGAGATGATGGACCAGTTCCTCGACAAGATGGAGCTTGAGAGGGAGCGGGGCATCACCATAAAGGCCCAGACCGCGAGGCTTGCGTACAGGGCGGATGACGGCAACACCTACGTGCTGAACCTGATAGACACCCCC